>JAFSMW010000147.1 GCA_017447745.1 Thermoguttaceae bacterium | reverse complement strand
TCACCGAAAGGAAATGGAAGAGCCGTTTGAAAAGAGCCAAATCGGGTCGTCCGCTATGCCGTACAAACGCAACCCGATGCGGAGCGAACGCATTTGCTCTCTGGCGCGGTTTGTTATGAGTCTGGAATCGTCGCCCGGCATGACGCTGGCAACCCAATGGTTTGAACGGACGCTGGACGATTCCGCCAACCGACGTCTGGTCATTCCGCAGGCGTTTATGGCTATCGACGCCATTCTGATTATTCTCCGCAACGTCTGTGACGGCTTGGTCGTTTATCCGAAGGTTATCGAGAAGAATCTCCGTGAAGAACTCCCGTTCATGGCAAGCGAAAACATCATGATGGAAGCGGTCAAACAGGGCGGCGACCGTCAGGAACTGCACGAGTTGATTCGTCAGCACGCTCAGGCGGCGGGCGCGGTCGTCAAACAGGAAGGACGCCCCAACGACCTGCTGGAACGTCTGAAGAACGACCCGGCTTTCGCGAACGTGAACTTTGGCGAAGTTACCAACCCGTCCAAGTACGTTGGCCGCGCCCCGGAACAGGTCGTAGAATTCATGACAGAAGTCATGCAGCCCATCTACGATAAATACGAAGGCGTAACCGCCGAAGTCGAAGCGATGAAATGCTAATTTTTTCGGAGTGCGAGAGCGAAGCTCTCGCTTTTCAGATAAGCCGAGACCTACGATAACACATCGAATTGCGAGAGTGCAGCGTTAGCGGAACTCTCGCTTTTTATCAAATACCCAGTTTTTAGGCGATTAATTTATGTCTACTGACCATCTGTCCCTTCCGGATTACTGGCCTCACGCTCCGCGTCATAATTCCGTTCCGCCTGGTATTTATTTCGTTACAGCGGCTACATATAAGAAGGAACACTTTTTTATACTGCCTGAACGTCTTGACGTACTCCAACGCGGACTCTTAAAGGTCGCCCATAAATTTGGCTGGAATCTTGAAGCCTGGTGTATATTTCCGAATCACTATCATTTTGTTGCTCAATCGCCTCACGCTAACGGCTCAACGCTAAGTCGTATGCTTCGAGAATTGCATGCTAAAACGGCTATGTGGATTAATAAATTAGACGAAACGCCTCATCGTCATGTTTGGGATAATTATTGGGAAACGCAGTTAACATTTCACAAATCCTATTTAGCCAGACTGCATTATACGCACGCAAACGCCGTTCATCATGGATTGGCAAAGTCTCCGAGTGATTACCAATGGTGTTCCGCTCAATGGTTTGAACAAACGTCAACGCGCGCTCAAGTCCAAAGTATCTATTCCATACGCATTGACAGACTAAATGTAAAAGACGATTTCTGATGTAACAGTAAAACGTTGACTATCAATAATATTTTTCTCTTTCGGAGTGCGAGAGTGCAGCGAAGCGGAACTCTCGCTTTGGAAAAAACTCAATATAACCAGAATTCTTGGGGGCTTGACATAACCTATTTATTGTATATATTTGATATAAACTGTTAATTGTTTGAAATATAACATGTTTATCATTTTTCCACTCTCAACCACCAACTTTCATAATCATGACCACAACAATCGAAGTTAATAAACAGTCCGTTAAAGAATTCTTGGCTTCTGGTAAAAATAATCCCTTTGTAATTCCAGAGTATCAACGACCATACGCATGGGAGGAGGAGCATATACGAACATTATTTGACGATCTTTGGGAGTTTAGTTTAACAATTGATTCCGAAAGTAATCGAAATCAGCCGTCCTATTTTTTAGGTTGTATTGTTTCTTTTGAAAACGATGCTGGTGAACAGGAAATCATTGACGGACAACAGAGAATTACATCGTTATTTCTCTTGTTACGCGCCATTTATACAAAATTACAGAATAGTGAGCCAAGCGATTACAGAAATTTTTCACTAAGTGAAATTGAAAAGTCAATATGGCATACTCATCGTTTAACTGGTGGAGTTGACTATTCTGATATTTTACTGTCTTCTCGCGTAATGAACAATGATGGGAATGAAATACTTAGAAATATCCTTACAACAGGACAAAGCGATGTAACTTTAACAGACAATTATTCCAAAAATTATAGAAAGTTTCAGGAATACTTAGAGAATGTTGCTCAACGATCGCCTATGAATTTCTATAATTTTATTCAAACAATCTTAAATCAGGCGATACTCTTACCGATTACTGCTGATACACAAGACACTGCACTTACTATTTTCTCAACATTGAATGACAGAGGTTTGCCATTATCGGACGCTGATATTTTTAAAGCTAAAATTTATAACAATCAAATTGACAAGAATTCAAAAGATAGTTTTATTCAAGATTGGCAGGAATTAGACGAAAGAGTAGAATATGTGTCTGAGAGTATTCAACATTTATTCTATTATTATATGTTTTACCTCCGTGCACTCGAGAATGATCGCAATACAACTACGCCAGGCTTGAGAAAGTATTATGCAGAAAATAAATTTACGAGACTTTTAACTCCAAATTTAATGGATAACTTGGCTGTAATTACTAATCTTTGGCAAGTTGTTAATAGACATGAACCGATATCTTCAGAAAGTTGGTCTGAAGATGTAGATATCCGTCAGTCTCTTGATATTCTCAACTCCTATCCTAATGAATTCTGGAAATATCCTGTTGTAATTTATTATTTAACCCACCACGAAAAAGAAAACTTTAAGGATTCTTTTGCACTGTTTTTGAATAAACTAATATTGGAATTAACTGCTAAATACATTATAACACCAACAATTAATGCGGTTAAGACAAGCATTTTAAAATTAAATGTTGAAATCATAAAATCTCAATATCCAAGATTTGAGTTTATGGGGCTTACGGATGAGAATAATACTCCCTTAAAAGATAATTTAATTATTCCTCATCGTAATATTATGAGAATGTTATTGAAGATATTGGCATATCATAATCATAAACAAGAATCTTTGCTTCCTGAAAAATGGGAAATCGAACATATCTTTCCTATTAAATATCAAGATATGTTCTTTAAGGAATTTGATAAGGAATGTATCGAACATATTGGAAATAAAATTCCTTTTGAAAAACGTTTGAATATTATCGCAAGCAATGGATATTTTCAAAAGAAAAAGTTAGAATATCGAAAATCAAAGATTAGAATTGCATATGAGATGTCCGATAGCGATGTTGTTCAATGGGATGATAAATGTATCTTGCAACGTGATCGTGAAGTAATTGATACGATTTTGGACATCTTTAAAAAATGGGATGCTCAATATACGGACAAATTACAGGAAGTAACATCAAATAATTAATTGTTATCCTATTATTAATTGAAATTTATCGTTAACTCAAAGAGTAATTTTTATATCGACTCCATCGAAAAGCGAGAGCTTCGCTCTCGCACTCCGAAAGAACGTTACGAAGACTGTTCCGTAATGGCGGACAAGAGAGCAAGTCCGAAAGGTTAAACTCTTAGTTTTATCGGTGGTATCGGCTCCATTGAAAAGCGAGAGCTTCGCTCTCGCACTCCGAAAGGATAATACGAGGACGGTTCCAAATTATTCAGTTCGTTATAAAAACTATGTTCGACATCAACAACGAAGATCATCGCGCGCTTCTTCGCCTCGCTTTAGCGGAAGGAATCGGACCGCTGATGCGTCAGAATTTGCTCGACGCGTTCGGTTCTCCCGCCGCGGTCTTTCATGCGTCGGAAAAGGACTGGGCGGCGATACCTGGCATCGGCGCGCAGAGGATTGAGTCGTTACAGAGTTCGACGGACGAAAAGCTCGACAAGTTTCTCGCGTTCTGCAAAATTCATCACATTGATCTCATCCCGCTGGGCGACAAGAATTACCCGCAGCAGCTGACGTCCATTCCTGACGCGCCGGGGATTCTTTTCGTTCGCGGGACGCTTCTTCCGGAAGACAGCATTTCCATCGGCGTTGTTGGGACGCGGCACTCTACGCATTACGGCAACCGGGCGGCGCATAATCTCAGTTTTGCCTTGGCGCAGGCGGGCGTTACAATTGTCAGCGGACTAGCGCGGGGAATCGACACTCAGGCGCATATCGGCGCGTTGGACGCTCACGGCAGAACGATTGCCGTCCTGGCGTCTGGTCAGGAAAAGATCTATCCGCCGGAAAACGAGAAGCTGGCAAACGCGATTGTCGAATCCGGCGGCGCGCTGGTTACGGAAGCCCTGCCCGGCTCCGTCCCTCGAAAAGGGATGTTCCCGCAGAGAAATCGGATTATCAGCGGTCTGTCTTTGGGTACGCTTGTCGTTGAAGCGGACATTGCCAGCGGGGCGTTGATTACAGCGCGTCACGCTATGGAACAGAACAGAGAAGTCTTTGCCGTACCCGGTCAGATTGACAGCCGCATGTCCCGCGGTTCCAATCGACTTATCAAAGACGGCGCGAGACTGGTTCAATCCGTAGACGACATTCTCGACAATCTCGGTCCGCTGACGAAGCCAATTCAGCGGTCAACGGGCGTTACAGACAAGAACCCGCCCAAACCGGCGGAACTCAAGCTCAATGAGATGGAGCGCAAAGTCTACGACGTCGTTTGCACTCACACTGGACCAACGCCCATCGACGAGTTGATTCGTCAAACCGGGCTGCCGACGGGAAATCTTCTGGCGGTGATTACCGCGTTGGAAATCCGCCGGCTAATCAAACGCGTCGGAGGTCAAAGCGTTATTCGGAACTGATTTCTTGTGAATCTATATCAGATAGCTTGTACACGGTAAACTTGCGATTCCGATATACAACAGGCAGAGCGTCTGTTCTTCGGGAGTTGGGCGCCACCATATAGTCGGCTCCGTATTTTTCACCCAACTGCTTGAGCTTTTGGGGAGTTCGCCTTGCCAAGCAGTCGTCCCAGATATATCGATTTTGCGAAGACGGGACTTTGTACGTGTATAAATAATAAATTCGATTGCGCCATTCTATTAACCCAGCAGCGTCTTGCGGGACGTCTTTCCAGTTGGCAACCGTTCCCCGATGAGAGTACCAGGTAAACGTTCTGGTCTTTTTGGGGACGATAAAAACGGCATCTTGAGGCGTGTTTTTGTTAATCCATTTACAGACGTCGATCCATTGACTGTAGTTTATTCTTGCCATCGCGCACTGCCGCGGGGGATCCCGACGCGCCAACCGGACGATGTTGTTATAAACGTCTGTAACGCCACAGAACGAAATCAGAATAAGCAGTATAACAAAGCAGCTCGTTAACCGATAGCGTTTTGTATAAAACAGAAGCAGACAAGCAAGCAAAGAAAAAGCTAACGGAACGGCGACGTCAGAAAGACGGAACCAGTAAAATCGCAGCAGACTGGCGTAGAAGTCCGGGTTGGATTTCGACCAGTACGATAAAACTGCGCCAATACTGGCAATTCCCATTGCGGTCAAAGCGTAAAAGCACAAAAACGCCCTGGCGGTACGGAGTTGTTTGGATTCATCGCCCTGCTCTGATTCTTGTTTTTTCTCGTAACGGGAAATCCAAAGCAGAATTAAAATCGTAACAATGCAAACGACGCACAGGATAATAAATCGTAAAATTAAATTGTATGGAAACGCTTGAAAAAGCAGATGGTGAGGCAAACGATTATAGACGTACAGTCGTTCTGCCGTTTTTACAATCTCAGGCTCTGCGCCATGATTGAGAAGCAAAGAAGGAATCAGTCCTGGCAAAGACAGCAGCCCGCCAACAGGAAGCGTCAGAACGTCTTTCCAGCGAAAAGCGATCTGTTTTGTTATCAGGCAAAGAGCATAGGAAATCATGGCGGCTAAAACCGTCCAGCCGCCAGCCAGCACATGGAACATGGACGCAATTCCCAATACGATCCACGCCTGACCCCATTTTTGAGCCGTTATACGTTCTAATCCCCAAAATATAAAAACATAGGAGATGGTTTTCGCTTCCATGCCGCCGAAAACCCATTCTCCAGCCATCTGACAGTACGACTGAAGGCAGACAAACGTCCCGGCGGAAAGTACCGCAAACCATTGACGGGGAGCGACGTTCCACGATAAGCGCTGCCAGAAAAACGCCATGGCAAACCAGCAGACAATTCGACCAGTCCAGGCGCACGCTGGCAGAGGCAAAAGCGTCGTCAGCCAGCCAAACGTCCAGACGAAAACGCCGTGAGCGTCTGGAGTTGAGAGGAGGAAATCGCCCGGCGCGTAGGACTCGTTCCAGAATCGCGCTGCCTTCCCGAGGTAATGAGCTTCGTTGACGTCTGGAACGAGATACGCTCCTTCCAGAAAGAACAATACAAATATCAGCAGGATTTCCAACCATCGTTTTTTAGGGTTCATAAGAAATATTTTAACATTTTACCTGTTTTTTTCAATATCAATGTTGTATCAAAAAGAAAAATTAGGTATATTGTTTAAAAGGGAATCGACAAACGCGCCTGAACGTTAGTCCGGCTTTTATTATTTCAGAATAATAATCGTTTGTTGATATTTAATTTTTAATCTTTAATCTTAACAGGAAAACACAAAATGTCAGACTCATTTACTGAAACCACCACCACTTCCTGGTTTGAAAGAATTGGCAAATCATTCAAAGGAATTGCTGTTGGCTTTTGCATGTTTATCGCCGCTTTCCCACTTTTGTTTTGGAATGAAGGCAGAACGATCAAACAAACCCGATCTCTAAATCAGACGGAAGCCGAGCTTGTCCAGGCAAATTGCGACGAAGTCAATCAGGACAATGATGGCAAGCCTGTCTACATGACAGGCGACGCCAAAACGGAAGATGTCCTTAAAGACGATATTTTCCCGGTTTCTGTCAACGGATTTAAGCTCAAGCGCAACGTTGAAATGTACCAGTGGGTTGAACATGAGAAAACCGAAACCAAGAAGAAAATTGGCGGGAGCGAAGAAGAGGTTACAACCTATACGTACACAAAAGAATGGAGCGATCGTCCCATTAATTCAGGACAATTCAAACAGCCTGAAGGACGCGAAAACCCCGCATGGGATTTTGAGGGCGCTGAACTTGTCGTTAATTCTGGTACGATTGGGGCTTTTACGCTGAGTGAAAGCATCATTGGTCAAATGAACTGGTACGAGCCATTTAAGGTTGAAGTTCCAACTGCAGAAACGCAGACTGCTCCTGAAGTTCCCGCCGTTCCGGAAACTCCCGCTGCCGCTCCTGAAGTTCCTGTCGTTCCGGAAACTCCCGCTGCTGCTCCTGAAGTTCCTGCCGTTCCGGAAACTCCCGCTGCTGCTCCTGAAGTTCCTGCCGTTCCGGAAACTCCCGCTGCTGCTCCTGAAGTTCCT
>JAFSMW010000146.1 GCA_017447745.1 Thermoguttaceae bacterium | reverse complement strand
GTTTTCCTTTGGGGAAACCTCTCTCGGGTGGGTCGCTAAAGCTTACGGCAACGGAAAGCGTAGATAAATGAGCGTTGCAGTTTGAGTCCATTTCGATGAACCTCGCGTTCAGACAGGACTTCAAACTGACAGAACCCGGCTTATTTTTCTCCACGGACTATATGCGAGAAGCGGCAAAAACACCGCTTCTCGCTTTTTTTATGTCTACAACGTATATGAATAACGATATACGCAATGCGTAATACATAATTGTCAAATTACGCATTACGCATTACGAATTACGCATTCATATTATCCCGCAAAATAAATGTACGCAGAGATAATGCAGAGCATAACGACGCAAGAAGCGATGACGTCAAACCAGGACCAGCTGGCGCGGCTTTCGGCGCGTTCTTCCGCCGTCGTCGAGCCGAACGACAGCCCCTGAATCTTCTCGTAGTCCGGAGCGGCGGTCGCGTACGAGACGGCTATCATCGAGACGATGCACGCGATGAAAATGAACAGGCTGTAGTACTGGAAGTAAACGTTGTTGATAAACCAGCAGAACGAGCCTTCGGCGAAATTGGTTCCCAGTGTGGCGAACGTATCGACGCCCAAACGGAGCAAGCCCAAGCCGAAGCCGAGAATCAACGCGGTCAACGCGCCTTTGGCGTTCATTCGTTTCATGAACACGCCCAGCAGGAAGACGGCGAAAATCGGCGGTGCGAGGTAGCCCTGAACGGACTGCAAGTAGTCGTACAGACCGTGTTTTCCCTGAATAATCGGAATCCACGCCAAGCCGATGAGAACCATCACAGCGGTGGCAACGCGGCCAATCCAGACGAGTTTTGCTTCGGACGCTTCCTTGTCAAAGCGTTTGTAGAAGTCCATTGTAAAGAGCGTAGCCGAGGCGTTAAATACGCCTGCCAGAGAACTCATCAAAGCGGAAAGAAGACCGGCAACGACCAGACCTCGCAGACCAACGGGAAGAACTTCGCGAACCATCAGCGGGAATGCGCCCTGGCAGTCTTTGATGTCTGCCTTAACGTAAACGTTACCCATCGAGTCGACTTCCGGTTTTTTGGAGAAGGTAACGTTGACAATGTCGGTCAGATCGACAATTTCCGCCTCTTCATCGACAATAACGTTTCCTGTTTCGGCAACTTGTTTATGAGCTTCATGATACGCCAGCGCGAAGCAGACCATGCCGGGAATAATAAAGATGAAAACGGGCAGCAGTTTGAGGAAAGATGCGAAGATGCTGCCTCGTCGGGCTTCCGTTTCGTTTTTGGCGGCGAGGGCGCGCTGAACGATGTACTGGTCTGTACACCAGTACCACAAACCGACAATCGGAGCGCACAGCAGCATCCCGATCCACGGGTAGAACGAGCCCCGAGTTCTGTCTGTGAAGTACCACGCCTGGGTTTTAATCTGACCGGTTTCTTCGCCGGCTTCATTATACTCGCGTTCGATAACGGGTTTCCAGGTCAGCTTGTCGACGTTTTCCGGCTTGATTGACATCCAGAGGTTGAACATGTCGCGGCCTTCTTTTTCGTTATCGCATACTTTTCGGAGGTTTTTACATCCAGCAAAGAAAGAACCGCCGTCTTCGTTTTTGACGATTGTACCGTTGTCGTTGACAGAGTATTTGCCTAACTCATTGATGCCAAAGAGTGTTACAAAAACCGAGCCGAGAACCAAAATCAACGTCTGCAGAGCTTCTGTATACGCTACGGCGCGCATGCCGCCCAAAGCGGTGTAAAGACCCGTCAGGACGATAACCAGAATCGATCCGACCCAGAAACTGTCCAAGCCGAACAGATTGAATTCAGGCAACAGTACGGAAAAGACGACGCCGCCAGCGAAAATGCCGACTGCGATTTTTGTTACAACGTACGCTACAAGCGAAATCAGCGACAGGAACCAGCGCGAGCCGGGGGAGAATCGTTTTTCCAGAAATTCCGGCATCGTATAGACTTTACTTCTGATGAAGAACGGAATAAACACCCACGCCAGAACCAGCAAACACCAGGCGTGGAGTTCAAAGTGCGCCATCTTGACGCCGTCTGTACAGCCGGAACCGGCAAGCCCGACAAGGTGTTCCGACCCGATGTTCGAGGCGAAAATGGACGCGCCGACGATAAACCAGCTAAGCGAGTTGCCCGCCAGGAAGTAGTCTTTGGCTGTGTTGCGCGATTTGAGAATGATCCACCACGCAAGTCCAAAAAGAAGCAAAAAATAACCGGCGACTACGCACCAGTCGATTGTCGTCAACGCGTTGGACGCCGTTGTCGCAGGTTCGGTTGCAGCTAGAATGAAGTTCATGGCAATTAATGGGTTGAATGGGTTAAAGGGTTGAAGGAAGGCAGTAGACAGTAGGCAATAGGCAGTAGAGATTTAAAACTACTGCCTACTGCCTCTTGCCTCTTGCCTAAACTGACTAATCGTCATTCCGGTCTGTTTATGGAAAAATCGGCTGAGGTATCCTTCCGTTGCGAAACCGCAGGATTCCGCAATTTCTTTGACTCTCATATCCGTTTCTTTGATAAGTTGTTTGACGTGATGAAGCCGGGCGAGGCTGATCTCGTCTAGTACTGTTCGTCCGCGGATGGCTTTGAACTGGACTTCCAGCCGCCGCCGTGACACGCAGATTTCGTTTGCCAGTTCGCCGACGTTGATCGGTTGACCCGGGTTGATCCAGATCAATCGCAGCGCTTCCGCGACGACGGGGTCTGGAATGTCAAAGCGTTCTGTCGACTGCCGGCTGACGACATGCAGCGGCGCGACCAAGTATTGCTGTTTTTCTGTAATCGTGCCGGACATGAGTCCGTCGAGGATGCGGGCTGCTTCGTACCCGCCGGTTTCCGCGTCCAGGGCGATTGACGTCATCGGCGGCGTGCACATCTGACACATCAGCGTGTCGTTGTCCACCCCAATAACGGCAACGTCTTCCGGAACGCGGACGTTGAAGTCCTGACAGGCGGCGATCACCTGACGTCCGCGGACGTCGTTTGCCGCCATAACCCCGATCGGCTTGGGGAGGCTGTAAAGCCATTGACCCAGCTGAAGGGCGTCGTCGCCGGTTCTGTCTGACGTCTTGGGCGGCGTGTAACGATAAACCTTGTATCCCGCCTGAACGATTGTGTCGGTAAACGCCTTTTCGCGGTCGGTTGACCAGAGGACGTCGTTGATTTCGCCCACGAAAGCATATTGGTTCAGGTTCCGTTCAAGCAGATGTTCCGCCGCCATCTTGCCGACCAGCGGGCTGTTGACGAACACCTCGGACGCGTTTTTGAATTTGCCGCGTTTGCTCTTTTGAGGTTCGTATAAATCCAGCGCGACGAACGGGAGCCCGCTTTTCAAAATGGCTCGTTCCACCCCCGGGGTTTCGATTCGAGCGATAATTCCCGTCGCTCCCCACGTGCGGACGTTGGGAAACAGCTGCGCCAGGTCGCCGGGCGCCAGATGTAACGACCACGGTCCGTTAATCCGGGCGTACCGTTCGACCCCGCGAAGGATAGAACGTCCAACCTCTCGAGACGTCTCAACCAGCAAGGCGACTCGAGGCATGTTGACCCTCAGCGGAGAGGATGCGGCGCGGTTTGGGACTCCGGATTTTTTCATCTCATTTGTTCGATTAACGGGCGGCTTTTCGAATCGCAATCAATTCTTTCATGACGGAATCCAGCGGCGGGTTCTGCCCCGTCTTGCCGAAGGCGTCGTGAAGACTACGATACAGTTTGTACAATCTGGCGTAAACGGCGACGGCGGCGCGGTTGGGCTTGTAAACCACGTCTTTGACGCCTGTCATTTTCTTTTGGGCGGCGGCTACCGTCCTGTACGCTCCGCCGGCAACGGACGCGACAATCGCCGCTCCCAAAGCGCACGTCTGGGACGACCGGCTGATCTTCATCGGGCGGTTGCAGACGTCAGCGTAAATCTGCATGACGAACGGGCTCTTTTCTGCGATTCCGCCGCAGTTGACAACTTCTCTAACCTTGACGCCGTACTCTTCCAGACGATTGATAATCGTCAGCGCGCCAAACGCGGTGGCTTCTACCAAAGCGCGATAAACCTCCGGGGCTGTCGTTCTGATGGTCTGTCCAATCAGCAAGCCGGAAAGCTCCTGGTCGACGAGGATCGTTCGGTTCCCGTTGTTCCAGTCCAGCGCCAGCAGCCCGGTCGCGCCCGGCGCCAGTTTCGCCGCCTCGGCTGTTAAGTTGACGTGAGCCGACCCTTTGGAGTATTCCGCCGGCGTGAGGTTCTTAACAAACCAGTTGAAAATGTCGCCGACCGCGGACTGACCGGCTTCCAAACCGTACATTTCAGGCAGAACCGATTCCGGGACGATGCCGCACAGACCGGGGATGTCTGCAATCGGGGTTGTCATGGGAGAAACCATGATGTCACAGGTGCTGGTGCCGATAGTCTTGACAAGCGTTCCCGGCTTGACGCCGCTTCCGACTGCGCCCAAGTGGCAGTCAAACGCGCCGACTGCAACGGCAATTCCCGCCGGCAATCCAACCTTTTTGGCGATTTCCGGAATGAGGTCTCCCGCCTTGTGCGTGGCAGGAACCGGCTTGGTCGCGTACTTGAATTTAAGCAGTTTGGGAGACAGCGACGCGAGGAATTCGTCTGACGGCAGCCCGCCCCATTGTTCGTTGTACATCGCCTTGTGCCCGGCGGCGCAAATCCCGCGCGGGACTTCGTTCGGCTTGACCTGCCCGGTGATGTATCCGGGAATGAAGTCTTCCAGCTCTACCCAGGACGCCGCCGCCTGAGCGACTTTCGGCTCCGTTCGGACGCAGTGAAGAATCTTAGCCCAGTACCATTCCGCGGAATACGTCCCGCCGCACTTGGCGAGATATTTAACCTTGTATTTCGACGCCTTCTGCGTGATCTCCTGCGCCTCTGCGGTCGACGTGTGGTCTTTCCACAGCCAGGCGTGAGCGGCGGGGTTGTCTTTGAATTCCGGCTTGAGAGCCAGCGGCGTTCCGTCTTCGTCTACCGGGATGGGCGTGGACCCGGTCGTGTCGATGCCAATTCCGACAACCTTTTCCGGGGAGAACTCGGCGCAGGTCTTCTTCGCCATCGCAACCGCTTTTTTCACAGACGTCAGAAACCCGTTGATGTAGTCTGCCGGGTTCTGCCGCGCGAGGTTGGGATCCTGAGCGGAAACGATAATTCCCGCTTCTCCGGTGGGGTAATTGTAAACGTTTTCGCCTACGGTCAGACCGTCGCGAAGGGAAACGACAATGGCGCGAACGCTGTTGGTTCCGTAATCAACGCCGATGGCGAACAGGCTGTCAACAGATGGTTTTGTCATGGCTGGGGATGGGGAATGGGGAATAGGAAATGGGGAACAGGGAATAGGGAATAGGGCGTTAGCGCGAAGCGGTTAAAAATTTCTCGCAACTCGCAACTCGCTACTACTAATCGTAATTATACAACAAAAAATATCAAATTGCAATACACTATTGCGTAAAAGTTCTTGCATTTTTGCGCAAAGTTATCAATTGGTGAACGCTTGCGGCGGAAGCCTCCGAAAATCTTTGAATACGGAAAGCCCGTTTGACCTGCTGGTTCGCGGGCGTCTTCGCCCGCTTCAGAACTGCTAACGCGGTTGGGCGGCAGGGACTGCCGCGAGCCGGCTCCCCTGTCTGCAATTGCTGGAAAATTTATCTTTTCCGTTTGAGACCCCCCTTGATAAGAACTCAATAAAATTGATAATATTATTATTAGGAATTGTTTCCCTTTGTAATAGTACTGTAACGCTCCCAATTATCAAGGAGACTATCCCCATGACTCATAAATATATTTTGAGCGCATGTCTTTTTGTTTTAGCCGTCATTTCTGGCGTCTGTTATGGAGCAGAGGATTCTGAACGTCAAGCTCAGACGGAGATAGCTGTCAAAGAATTTGGTCAAGAAAACGTTGAACGTTTTGAACAGATGTTCCAAACGGGAAAAATCGATTTTAATTATCGTCTATATAAAGGTAACGTTCTTCACTACGCAGCGATGATGGGTGATCTGAACCGGGTAAAACTGCTGGTTGAGAAGGGAGCAGACGTCAACGCAAAAGACAAATACGGCAGGTCGGTTTTGCTTTTTGCCGTCAAAAACGGTAATTTGGATGTTGTTAAATATCTGGTTGAACATCGCGCAAACGTCAGAGTAAAAGCCCAAAGCGGAGAAACTGTTTTACATTTTGCCGCTTTGAACGGTAACTTGGAACTGGTTGAGTGGCTTGTTAAAAAAGGCGCGGACGTCAATGCAAAAAGCAATAATGGACAAACGATATTGAAGTATGCCATCGAAAGCGATAATTATAAAGTGATTAAATATCTGGTTGAAAAGGGCGCGGACGTCAAAGCGTTTGGCGTAATGCAATACGCTGGTCAAAAAGGTAATCTGGAAGTAATAAAACTCCTCGTTGAACATGGCGGAGACGTCAATGCCAAAAACGGTTTAAATAATACGATTTTGCATTTCGCCGTCTCAAATGGAAAACTGGATGTGGCGAAATATCTGGTTGAACATGGCGCAGACGTCAACGCCAAAGACAGAGATGGGGTTACCGTTTTGCACACAGCTGCCTTAAACGGTAATTTGGAACAGATTAAATTTCTTGTTGAGAAAGGAGCAGATGTAAAAGATTATGGCGTTTTATGTGTGCCCGCTATTCGTGGAAATTTGAAAGTCGTTAAATTGCTTGTCGAACTCGGCGCGGACGTCAACGGAAAAGATCGCGATGAAGTTACAATTTTACATTTTGCCATCCAAAGCTATAATCCTGAACTGATTAAATATCTGATTGAAAAGGGCGCTGACGTCAATGCAAAAGACCGTTTCAGTCATACTGTCTTGTATTATGCCGTCAACCGAGGCAGTCTGGAACTGATTAAAATTCTGGTTGAGAAGGGCGCAGACGTCAACGCAAAAGATAAAGACGGAAAGACAATCCTGGATTATGCTTCCCAAATCGGAAACCAAAAACTAATTGACTGGCTGAAAGAACACGGCGCGAAGTCGACATCAGGCAATCGACAACAGAAAACAGAAGGCGGGAATTTTTTCTGTATTTTCCGCAAATCTTGTAAATTCCCAACAGTTCCCAACTAATCTCATTCATTTGACGCTGCGGACGAACCCCTTTTTGGATCGCGGACATCCTGTCCGACCAAGAAAAATTAAGCCGCAAAGAACGCAAAGAGCGCAAAGAAATGGAAGGCGGTAACGGAGCGACCATCGGGAGCGTAGTTACGCTTAGGCGAGCCACGGGTGTAAACCCGTGGGTGTGAGCGCAGAGAGCGGAATTAAGCAGTTCGCCAACGGCGAACCGAAACGTTTGAACTGTGCAAAACAAAACGACGCAGCCGGAAAACCTCCCTTGGATGTAGCCCGTCCTCGGGCTACAACTTGACGGCAGTGCCGTCAAGGAAATGCGGAAGCCTCCGAAAATCTTTGAACATGGAAAGCCCGCTTGACCTGCTGGTTCGCGGGCGTCTTCGCCCGCTTCAGAGCCGCTAACGCGGTTAGGCGGCAGAGACTGCCGCGATCCGGCTCCCCTGTGTGCAATTGCTGGAAAATTTATCTTTTCCGTTTGATACCCCCCTTGATAAGAACTCAATAAAATTGATAATATTATTACTAGGAATTGTTTCCCTTTGTAATAGTACTGTAACGCTCCCAATTATTAAGGAGACTACTCCCATGACTCGTAAATATATTTTGAGCGCATGTCTTTTTGTTTTAGCCGTCATTTCAGGCGTCTGTTATGGAGCAGAGAATTCAGACCGTCAGGCTCAGACCGAACTCGCTATTAGAAAGTTTGGTCAAGAAAACGTTGAACGTTTTGAACAGATGTTCCAAACGGAAGAGTTCGATTTTAAAAATGGTTTATTTAACGGTAATATTCTTCATTATGCGGCTTTGATTGGAGATTTGAACCGTGTTAAATTATTGGTTGAAAAAGGGGCTAACGTCAACGCAAGGGATTTTATAGGCGCGTCTGTTTTACATTATGCGGCACAGAGCGGTAATCTGGAATTGGTTCAGTGGTTGGTGAAGCATGGATCTAACGTCAACACAAAAGACGATGACGGAAAGACCGTTTTACATTCTGCAGCTTCAAGCGGAAACGTAGAACTGGTTAAATGGCTTATTGAAAAGGGGTTGGATATCAATAAAAAAAGCAAGGATAAAGAAACAGTCTTGCATTCTGCTGCCAAAAGCGGAAATCTGGAACTGGTTCAGTGGCTGCTTAAACAGGGATTAAATATCAATGCAAAAGATAAAAACGAAAAAACGGTCTTGCATTATGCTGCGGAAAAAGGAAGAATGAAATTGGTTCAGTGGTTCGTTGAACAAGGAGTTGATATTAACGCAAAAGATAAAGACGGATTCTGTATTATATTCCATGCCGCTTTTAGTGGAAATCTGGAACTGGTTCAGTGGCTGCTTAAACAGGGATTGGATGTCAATGCAAAAGGCAATAACGGAATGACGCCTTTGCATTACGCTGTGCGAATGTGGTGGAATCAGGAAGTAATTCAATTTCTGGTTGAGCATGGCGCGGACGTCAACGCAAAAAATGATAACGGAAAGACCGTCTTAGATTATGCATCCTGGAATCAAGAACTGGTTGACTGGCTCAAAGAACACGGCGCGAAGTAGACTCAGGCAAGAGGCGCCAGGCTGGGAGCGTTGGGATTAGCGGGGAGAATTTTCTGTAATTTCCGCAAATTCTGCATGTTCCCAGCGATTCTTATAACCAATCTTACTCATTCCGCGGTCTCAAAAACGTCTATTATAGCCAAAATCTCTGTTAATTTTCTCCAGATTCTTTGTTGAAAATCCGCTTTGGCTCAAGAAACGATTAAAGTTTGACGAATATATACGATAGTAACGGATTATGCCGCGGTATGTAAGTACGTAATTAATAAATAGTGCACGGAAGCAATGAACCACTACATTTATAAACGTTATTTTCGAATTGCGTTGGCAGCGCTGCTATT
>JAFSMW010000145.1 GCA_017447745.1 Thermoguttaceae bacterium | reverse complement strand
TTAAAAGAGTAATGCTAAGAATAATGAAAAAGCAATTCGTGCCAGCAACGTTCGAACCCTTTCTTATTTCCGTGTTCGGATTTCTGGTATCAAAACGTTATTGGCACAAATAACTCTATCTTAGTTCGAGCGGTTTTGGAAATGAAAGCGACGGCAAGCCGTCGCACTCCATGTTAAATTTGCGTTTTATTGCTGCGCTCTTATTCCTTTATCCGCAATATCTTTACGGCACCAGGCGCCTTCCCAGCGAATGCATTTGACGGCTTCGTAGGCGTTGTATTTGGCGTCTGCCAGAGAGTCGCCCAAAGCGGTAACGGTCAAGCAGCGTCCGCCGGCGGAAACGACCTGCGCCGCCGAGTTGAGAGCCGTTCCGGAATGGAACACCTTGACGTTGGGCAGTTTCGCCGCGTCTTCCAAGCCGCGAATAATGAATCCCTTTTTGTAGTCTCCAGGATAGCCTTCCGACGCCATGACAACGGTGCAGGCGGGACGTTCGTCCCATTCAAGCTCGATTTCGTCCAGACGCTGTTCAGCAACGGCGTCTACGATGAGGGAGATGTCTGTCTTGAGACGCATCATCAACGGCTGACATTCCGGGTCGCCAAATCGGACGTTGTATTCCAGAACCTTGGGCTGTCCGTTATTGATCATCAGACCAGCGTACAAAACGCCCCTGAAATCGACGTCGTTTTTATGCAACGAGTGCAACGTCGGAACGAGGATTTTGGAAATAACCGTCTGCATGACTTCCGGCGTTACCAGCGGAGCAGGGGAGTAGGCTCCCATTCCGCCTGTGTTGGGACCTTCGTCGTTGTCGTAGGCGCGTTTATGATCCTGAGCGGGAGGCAGAACCGCCAGCGTTTTGCCGTCTGTAATTGCCAAGACGCTGGCTTCTTCACCTTCGAGCAGGTCTTCAATAAAGAAGGAATTTCCGGCGTCGCCGAACTTTTTGTCAGCCGCGATTTCTTTAACCGCTTCCAACGCTTCCGGACGGTTTTTGCAGACGATTACGCCCTTTCCTGCCGCCAAGCCGTCCGCCTTAACGACGCACGGGGCGTCCGCTTCTCGACTGAGTACGTAATTGACGGCGGTTTGCGCGTCTGTAAACGCCTGAAAGTCCGCCGTGGGAACGGCGCCGTCGCGCAAAATCTTTTTGCAGAACAGTTTCGACCCTTCCATTTGAGCGGCGACTTTATTTGGACCGAAAACGCGAAGCCCATGTTCAGTCAGAAAATCGGTAATTCCCGCGCACAGGGGAACTTCCGGACCGACAACAACCGTGTCGACGCTGTTTTGTTTGCAGAATCGAACAATAGCGGGAAAATCGAGTGCGTTGAGCGGGACGTTTTCCGCGTCAATGCCGGTTCCTGCGTTGCCTGGCGCGACAAAAACGCGTTTGACTCGAGGGCTTTGAGTAAATTTCCATGCCAAGGCGTGTTCACGACCGCCGCTGCCGATTATCATGACGTTAATCAATCTAAACGCTCCTTAATAAATTTTGAAGAATAGAAAAGTGAAATTAGTACGTAACAGAAAATCAGAGTCACAATATCTGGAGGAGCAGGTTTGAAAACGCCTGCTCCTCGCGGTCAGAGAATTGTGACTTTAACAACTCTTAATTTTGCTCCTTGTCAGGCTCCTGTTCTTTTGCCGCCGATTCGTTTTCCGAACTTTCAACTTTCTTGCCGACAAAGAACAGCTGCTTTTTACCGCCGACTTCTTTTAATTCAACCAGAATCTGGTTGTCGTCTTTGAATTCGCCTTTAAGCAGTTCTTCCGCCAAAGGATTTTCGATAAGGGATTCGATAGCTCGACGAAGAGGACGAGCGCCGAAATCCAGGTCGCTGCCGCGCTTGATAATAAAATCGCGAGCTTCGCTGGACAGAATCAAATCGAATCCTTTGTCTTTCAGTCTGCTGCGTACCTGGTCGAGTTCCAGTTCAACAATTTGTCCCAAATTGTCTTTGGTGAGGTGACGGAAAACAATCAGGTCGTCCAGACGGTTGAGGAATTCCGGTCTGAAGAATTTTTCGCATTCGTCCGTAACGCGCGTTTTCATGCTTTCGTACGAGGCGTCTGAATCAGCTTCGCCGAATCCGAAAGCGGACTCGTTTTTAATGGCGTCCGCGCCTGCGTTGGTTGTCATGATAATAATCGTGTTGCGGAAATCGATATTGCGGCCAAAACTGTCTGTCAGGCGACCTTCTTCCATAACCTGGAGAAGCATGTTGAAGACGTCAGTATGGGCTTTTTCGATTTCGTCCAGCAAGACGACCGAGTACGGACGGTGACGAACCTTTTCCGTCAACTGACCGCCTTCTTCGTACCCGACGTATCCGGGAGGGGCGCCGACAAGTCGGCTGACGGTGTGCTTCTCCATGTATTCGGACATGTCGATTTGAATCAGCGCGTCTTCGTCTCCGAACATGAACTTTGCCAGCGTCTTGGCCAAAAGCGTTTTTCCGACGCCGGTAGGTCCAGCAAAGAGGAAGCAGCCTGTCGGACGTTTCGGGTCTTTCAAGCCGGCGCGAGAACGACGAACCGCTTCGGAAATCTTTCGGATTGCTTCGTCCTGACTGATCACGCGTTCGTGGAGTTCCTTTTCCATGTTGACCAGTCGGACGGAATCTTCCATTGTCATACGCGTCAGCGGAATGCCCGTCATTTTGGAAACGACGTCTGCAATGACGTCTGAGTCTACCGTGCCGCAAATCTCTTTGGATTTCTCTTTCCATTCCTGGTTGAGTTCTCTCATCTTTTGACGAACTTTGTCGGCTTTGTCACGCAAAGCAGCGGCTTTTTCAAAGTCCTGAGCGGCAACAGCAGCGTCTTTTTCCGCAGTGATAGCGTCGATTTCCTGCTGCATCTCTTTCAAATCTGGCGGACGAGTGATGAGTCTCAAGTGGATTTTGGCTCCAGCCTCGTCAATGACGTCAATTGCCTTGTCTGGCAGACATCGCCCGGAAATGTAACGATCAGACAGCTCCACGGCAGAAACGATCGCGTCGTCTGTAAACCTGACGTGATGGTGCTTTTCGTAACGATCTCGAAGCCCTCTGATGATAGCAATGGCTTCTTCTTTTGTAGCCGGATTGATGATGACGCTTTGAAAACGTCTTTCCAGAGCGGCGTCTTTTTCGACGTATTTGCGGTATTCGTCTAAAGTAGTAGCGCCGATGCACTGAATCTCTCCACGGGACAGAGCCGGCTTGAGAACGTTGGACGCGTCGATGGCGCCTTCCGCTCCGCCCGCTCCGACGAGAGTGTGAAGTTCATCAATGAAGAGAATAATATTGTGAGCGCGCTTGACTTCCGTCATGATCGCCTTGATTCTTTCTTCAAACTGACCGCGGTATTTTGTACCTGCGACCATCATGGCAAGGTCAAGCACGACGATGCGTTTGTCGGCAAGCAGTTCCGGCACATTGCCTTCGCAAATGCGCTGAGCCAGACCTTCGACGACAGCCGTCTTCCCGACTCCCGCTTCGCCCAGAAGAACCGGGTTGTTTTTAGTGCGGCGAGCCAAAATTTCCATCGTGCGTTCGATTTCCGTCTGTCGACCAATGACGGGATCCAGCTTGTGCAATCTTGCCAGTTCCGACAAGTCGCGACCAAAACTGTCCAACGCCGGCGTTTTGGATTTGCTGTTTTTGTTGGGACGCTCTGAGGATTCTGAATCCTCTGACGAATTGCGATAATTTGACGGGTGAGAAGATTCGCTTCCGCTGCTTCCGCCGCCAAAATTTCGACGTCCGCCGCGAGTGGATTCGTCGTCATCGTCTCGGTCGGAATCGGATTCGCGCCCTAAAAGAGCCAGAACTTCGTCTCGAACGTCTTCAAGACGCAAACCCAGATTCATCAAGACCTGAGCGGCTACGCCTTCGTGTTCGCGTAACAGACCGAGCAGAAGATGTTCTGTTCCAACGTAGTTGTGATTCAGGTTGCGAGCCTCTTCCATAGAGTATTCTATAACTTTTTTAGCTCGCGGCGTCTGAGGGAGCTTGCCCATCGTAACCATGTCTGGTCCGGGATTGACGACGTTTTCGACTTCAAGACGAATTTTCCGTAAATCAATTCCCAGATTTTTCAAAACATTGGCGGCAACTCCGCTGCCTTCTTTGATTAAACCCAAAAGAATGTGTTCCGTTCCAATGTATTCATGATTGAAACGCTGCGCTTCCTGGTTGGCAAGCTGCATTACCCTTCGGGCGCGATCTGTAAACCTTTCGTACATGTATAATTTTCTCCTAATACAGGAATGCCAATTTAATTGTATCCTTATTATATAGCTTATTATAATATATCAATCTCAATTACAAAGGGGGGGAGAGAAGATTCTTTCATTTTATTATATTTGCTAATTTAACAGATTAAATAGCAACGACGACGATTTTTCTATAATTATGAATTGGGTTCATTATAAATAAGGATTCGATATAAAATTCCTGTTCGAGAGTATAAGATCACAACATGAGAATGTCAAAAGGCAGAATCGTTATAAGCTCTTTATTCGCCTTGATTTTCTTCTTCAAGTATTTCCTGTTTAACCTGCTTGATATGTTCGTTGGCAGCGATTAGCTCCCATTTCCAGGGCTGCGCTTCAGAAAACTCAATTGTCTGCTGCAAGACGGTTAGCGCCTCTTCCAAACGACGATTGACGACCAGTAAATCGATTAACAGCATTCGTGCCGCAATGTCTTCCGGAGTTTTATTGAGCAGTTTGTCAAGAGCCTGTTCCGCTTCAAAATACTTTCCTTCCAGATAGCGTTTTTGCGCATCCGGGAAGAGGTCAGCGTTGCTGGAGTTTTGAGACGCGTCTCTGGCTTTTTCAATTTGGTATGAGACAATGCAGCCGACAACGTACACGCCGGTAAAAGCGCCCAGAATGACGTTGTCCCAAAACAGATTAAACGTTTCCGGCCAAATAAACCGCGTAATAATAACGCCGTCCGCCAGAAACGCGGTTGTCAAAGCCCAAAACAGCGCCGTCCAGGTTCCCCGCTGCGTTAGCTGCGGCAAACCCGGCCAAAGGTACGTCGAAAAAGGAATTCTGGACTTGGACATGGTGGTTAGGCAGTAGGCAATAGGCAGTAGGCAGTAGTAGGGAATAGGGAGTAGGGAGTAGTAGGGAATAGGGAGTAGTAATCGCGAAGCGACCAACGGGAGCGATTATTGGCGCTTCGCGCGGCAGCGCGGACTGGGAGCGGCGCCTCGCCGCCTCGCCGCCTACTGCCTACTGCCTACTGCCTACTGCCTACTGCCTTACTTGCTCATCGTTTCGAGCAGGTCGAGCAGGCTCTTCTTGATTTCTTTGCGGTCGCAAATGACTTCTTCAAACGGCGTCAGGACGCGGTCGCCGTGAACGATTCCAACCATCTTGCCGGTTTCTTTCGCCAGGATGGCTTCAACAGCGCCGACGCCCATCGACGCGGCAAAAAGCCGGTCAATGTAGCAGGGAATTCCGCCGCGGATGATGTGTCCGAGAATAATCACTCGAGACGGGAACGGTTCCGGACCGATGGCTCTGACGCCCTTTTGGATGTCCATGGCTCCGCCCAACTCGTCTCCTTCGGCGACAACCGCCAGAATGGAGTCTTTTTTGCGTCGTTTGAGTTCCAACAGGCGGTTGTAAATCGCCTCGTAGGAATCGATAAATTCCGGAATGCAGACGATTTCAGCGCCGGCGGCAATAGCGGCGCACAATGCCAGGTACCCGCTTTCGCGTCCCATAACTTCAACGTAGAACATGCGCTCGTGGCTGGTTGCGGTGTCGCGAAGCTTGTCCAGCGCGTCGACAGCGGTGTCAACGGCGGTGTCGAACCCGATGGTGATGTCGGTGCCTTTCAGGTCGTTGTCGATCGTGGCGGGACAACCGATAATCTGTCCGTCCCAGACCTTGGTAAAGTCCAGGGCACCGCGCAGAGTTCCGTTGCCGCCGATTGTTACCAGAGCGTCGATATTGTGCTTATCAAGGTTTTCCGCCGCCTTTTTGCGTCCTTCGTCCGTCGTGAAGGCGTCGCACCGGCTGCTGTACAAAATCGTTCCCCCGCGAGACGACAGTCCGGATACCGAACGAATCGGCATGGTCGCCTTGCCTTCGCGATTGATATAGAAGTTTTCGTCCAGAATTCCCTGATAGCCGTGCATAATGCCGATGACTTCATGACCTTCGCTGACAGCCTTGCGAACAACGCCGCGAATACAACAGTTCATACCGGGGGCGTCGCCGCCGGAACACAGTACGCCAATTCTCATAGCAGGATTCTCCTTATTGAATTAGTAATTAGTAATTTGCAATTAGCAATTTCAGGACGACTTTGCGCAATCGTCCTGTTATTTTTCCAATAATATTAAATCATAAAATAGATAGTTTTGCAATAGCGGTCAAGAGCTTTCGGACCCCGGATTGACGATTTTTAAATAAATTATTAAATATAGGGAGAATTGAGTTGCGAGTTGCGAGATTAACTCCGAGGAGCGCTTGCGTCTACAGCCTACTGTCTATCCCCTAAACCGCCCATGGATGCCAACATTGTCCGTTTGATTGACGCTTCCGCTAACCGCGCCCGAGAGGGCTTGCGGGTTGTGGAAGACTACGTTCGCTTCGTTCTCGACGACGCCCTGGCGACGCAACGGCTTAAGCGGTTTCGTCATACGTTTACCCGGCTTATGGGCGAGATTTCCCTTTCGGATCGCTTGAGAGCCCGGGAAACGCGGCAGGACGTCGGAACGGGAATAACGCTTGACTCGGAGCGTCAGCGGGACGACGCCCAGTCCGTGCTGGCAGCGAATTTTACTCGAATTCAGGAGTCGCTGCGGACGCTTGAAGAGTATTCCAAAGTCGTCTGCCCAGCAATCAGCGGCGGATTGGAACAGCTTCGCTACGATTCCTATACGATTCAAAAAATTGTCCAGACTCTCTTTGCTAACAAAGACCGCTTTCCCCAGCGTCCCCGGGCGGCAATATTGGATGTCAACGAGTTGTTTGTCAATGGCGAACTGCAAACTGACGTCTGCTCCAAAATCGCGGCTGATTTTGTTTGTCTGACGGCGCAAAACGTTTCGGACGCGCTGTTCGTCGCGGCGATTCAAAGAATTCTCCCCGCAATCAGGGAATCCAACAAGTTCCTGTTTGTTGTCGACCGCTGCGATCTGGCCGCTCTTGCCAAAGCGGACGGCGTTGTCCTCAATCCGGGAGCCGTGTCCGTTCGTCAGGCACGAGAGCTGCTTCCCGCTTGCTGCGCCGTTGGCGTTCGCGTCGAAAACAAATCCGACGTCCATCAGGCGTTTCTCGACGCCGCGGACTGGATTCTGACCCAAAAGCGATTCCCGAAGCTCTCTATGATTCAGGCGGTTATAAAATCGTAGCTGCGCTTTCCGTTATTCAAACAGAGTTCGAAAGAGTTCTTCCTCTTTCCGCTTCCGAACGACCAGATATCGCTTATATTCAGGCGGGCGCAATTCCAATTGGATAAAAGTATATTTCCCATCCCATTTTATGTAATTATCCCATTTGTCTGGAATATAGATATTAGTTTTTTTAATGAAGTCTCGCAGCTGACAGGCAGGACAATTGTTATTCGCTAACCTAGCGCCGCAGCGTGGACACCTTCTTTCAGAAGACAGCGCATGACCGTGAATGACTCTGAAAACCGTTGACGGAGCCACTTTAAGACGCCGCGCAATCTCTCTGATGCGTACGCCGTTAGAATGCAGAATTCGAATGTTTTTTGTCAGGTAATTCATCACTTTTCAAAATAACGAAGTGAAACAAATTAGATAAACCCTGCAATCATCATAATCAGAAAAAACCAAATAGTTTGCCAAATTGTTGACCAAATAATAATTATTTGGCGAAATTTTTGGTTTTTTTTCTTTTTTTGGGGTGGATTTGACGCTTTTCTCTAAAAACTGGCTTTTCACAAATCAAAATTTTTGTAATCTATGGTATTATTATATGGTGTCAAATGGCGCTATAGCGCCATAGCGTTATATAAAAAACTTTTTATCTCGAAGATTGTTGTTTACAACCAGGCGTCAAACTGTTTTTTGGGGGACGCCTAACCCACGCAGGAATTGAATATGGGAAAGTTTCGTACAAGTAAAGACGTTCACAAACTGGTTTTAACTCCCTTAACTGAACTTACGGCTCAGCTATCCAAATTATGCGATTCGTGGGATGAAGCCTACGAAAAGAACGAAATCGCTCGTCCGGATATTCTAATTAACGAGACGATGGCTCTTACAGCCCTGGCAACGCTTAACAAATACGTTCGCGATTTATCCGGGAAGCTGGAAGACGCTCGGGCGGGCGTATACCGTTATCGCGATTATGAACGAGTCGAAAAGAAGAAAAAAAAGACCTGATTCTTTTCAATACTCCTTTTAATCCTGTTGATTTTTTTCTTAAAATCGATTAAAATATTGACATATACGTTATATAAAGGATTTTTTCAGATTCCTGAAAACGGAAATGTCAGTTATGAAAAGTCAATGTAAAAAAGGAATTATATTGGCAGGCGGAGCGGGAACGCGGCTTCACCCGATTACCCTTGCAGTCAGCAAGCAGCTTCTGCCCATTTACGATAAGCCGATGATTTATTATCCTCTGTCCGTTTTAATGATGGCGGGCATTCGGGATATTCTTGTTATTTCAACTCCCGTCGACACCCCCGCCTTTGAACGCTTGCTGGGCGATGGTTCTCAATGGGGAATCAAAATTCAATACGCCGTTCAGCCGTCTCCAGACGGCTTGGCGCAGGCGTTTATTATAGGCGAGAAGTTTATCGGAAAAGATCATGTCGCTCTGATTCTGGGAGACAACATCTTTTACGGACAGGGGTTCAGAAAGATGCTTCGTCATGCGGCGGCGCAGCCGTCTGGCGCGTCTGTGTTTGCTTACTGGGTTAAAGACCCGCACCGGTACGGCGTTATCAGCTTTGACGCTAACGGTTCTGCTGTGGATATTCAGGAAAAACCGAAAGAGCCGAAGTCTAACTTTGCTGTAACAGGCTTGTATTTTTACGACAACGACGTCGTGAAAATCGCCAAAAATCTCAAG
>JAFSMW010000012.1 GCA_017447745.1 Thermoguttaceae bacterium | reverse complement strand
TCAAGAATGACAATAAGGATAAATGGAAATATGGCATTTTCCTTGAACTGATTGTCAACGAGAGCAATCCGATTTGGGTTTATAGGAACGAGAATGATCCCAACGGTTATGAGTATCTTTATCCTTGCACTGAGAGCGATCCTTTTTTAATGCCTTGGTATGAGTATAAGGGAATTTCGAAGAGTTCCGAGATAATTCAGATAGCGGCATGGGAGAGGGTAAGTCTTTCTGTTATTCCATTTGCCAATCTGGAATTGCCAACGTCAACAGCGTCGCTGGTTTCGTGGATTAAAAATAACTGGTTGGCGCAAACCAAGTTTAGATTGAAATACGACAATGATGGTAAAGGCATCAGTGTCGATGGTAAGAACCTATCCGATAAAATTGTTGTTAAAAGCGCCAAATTGAGTCAAGCGCAGTTGGATACAGTTATCTGTCCGCAGCTGGAAAAGATGCTTCAGGATGATTTTGGCGGGATAGGCGTTATACCCCCCGTTTTAATCATCCGAATTATCAATGGAGCTATTCAGTTTTTGACGCTGTTT
Organism: Thermoguttaceae bacterium; assembly: GCA_017447745.1. Lineage (GTDB taxonomy): Bacteria > Planctomycetota > Planctomycetia > Pirellulales > Thermoguttaceae > RUG11551. The sequence goes on along the minus strand of JAFSMW010000012.1, from coordinate 8,260 downwards.
TTCTTTTGGATTGGCATGTTTTTGATGCTGCTGATGTTTAGTGACAGACTCACTGATTATGAAACTCTGGCGCGTATACGCAGGATGCGTATTAATCTTTCAACTTTAAAATACGCAAGTCGTAATTCAGATGACAACGTCGTTTATATTGATCTTCCGAACACGCAGGAAGAATTTTCCCAGTTGGTTAAAGCAAGACCTTTATCAGAAACGATTCCGATTTTGTGGTCTATTTTTACATGTGCAAGGTATCAAAATGACTATTATGCAGATTCAGGATCGTATAAACGAATTATGGATTCTGAGGAAAAAAAGAATGAAAATAACAGTTTTTTATGGAAATTTTTCATTGGAGCTTTGGGCGGATTGGGCTTTTTAGGCACTGTGTGGGGGATAGGTAGTGCACTTATGAACACCTCTAACGTTTTGTCTGACGAGCTGACAAAACAGCAGTCTGGCGTTTCTGAAGTGGCTTTGGCGCTGGGTACGGCATTTGATACAACGATGGTTTCTCTGTCGCTGTCCCTTGTTGCAGGTTTGGTATCGACATTTTTCGTGTATAATGAAAAACGCTACTTGAGATGTCTGGATGATTATCTGTCAAGAGAACTTTTGCAGACAGCTCAACCCCATGCCGAGCGTCAGGAATCCGCCTCGCCGTCAGATTCTAACGCTCAGGAAATGAAAGACGATCAGACAGAAAATCAAAACGCGGCAAGCTATAACAGAATTGACCGTGAAGATTCAACGGGCGATGATTCTTCTGATTTACAACGTCAGCAGGAATATGATTCTGATGTTTCTGAAGATGATGTCGATAGCTCTTCTAAAGGCAAAACCGTCAAGTATTATAAGCTAGGCGTCGACTCCCAGCCTTCTGGTGACTATATCACAAATGATTCCCGTGGCGATGAGCTTCGCAGCAGGTGGCTTCGTTGGATATTGAGGGTCGTATTGGTATTGGGAATATTGTACCTTGTTGTGAATATGTTCAGGGGGTAATATATTAAGCAATACCTGATAGTCAGGCAACGGAGTCTTTGCTTCCTTGTCGCCCCTTTCTGTATGGCGATCGCAATTGGCGATTGCCATACATTGATATTAATCGTCGGAATCTTCCTCAATTGGCACGGTAGATACGTCTTGACCGGTTTCGTCCGACGAGGATTCTTCCTGCTTTTTGAATTCGTCGGGCAGGGGGTACGCTTCCGGAAACGCCGATTTTATATCGGTCTTGAACAGACGCATGATCTCCTTAACAGCGGGTCGAGCGGCGATCTCGCCGATAAACTTGCTCTGAGCGCGGCGGCGTTCTTCCTGCGTCGGTCCGGGGTTGGCGTTGGGCAACTGTTTGAGTTCAATGACAACGTTCTGTCCGAAATGACGGTTGACAGCGTTTTGCAGCTTGGTGTAGTTCTCCGGGTTGTCCCAGCTCCTGTATCCGAAAGAGTGCTCCCAGTCGTAGGCGATTTCAATCGCGTTGGGACCAACCAGCTTCACGGAACAGTACGACCGGGCGTTGTCCAGAGCCAGCCCTTCGAGATAGGACTCGAGAATACTATCTAACTCCTCTTTTAAATTCTCTGCGTTGATTGAGTTAGGAGTTAGGGGTGAGGAGTGAGGCGGCGTGGCGCCGCTCCCAGTCCACGCTTCCGCGCGATTGCCTAAATCCGCTCCCGTTGGTCGCTTTGGTGCATCTTCACTATGACTTCCAGCAGGTTCGCCTGACGGCGAATGCGTAATTCCGCTCACGTTGTTCGCCTCATTACCGCCATCCATTTGTTGCCTATTCCCTAAATGCAACGGGGTTTCGCGAACTGGGGGAACGAACGGAGCGCTGGGGGCGTTTTTCTGGGCGAAGACCCCGTTCAGTCCGCCGCCCAGAGCGCGGTTGGGGTCAACGAAAGGGCGGTTCTGCGGGGGCTGTTGTGGCGGTTGCTGCGGCGCTGGTCTTTGCCATTGCGAACCGTTTAGCTCCTGCGGAATGTTGGCGTCGGCAAACCCGGCTGGGATTCTCAGAGTTCTGCCTTGCGCCTGTCCTGCTCGCTGAGCGTTGGGGTTGACCTGCGGCGCGCTGAGTTGCTGCGGGCGATTCGCGGGACTCTGCTGAACCGGCGGGGCGATGGCGCCGCTCTCGAGTCTATGAATCATGACCGAGATGGAGTCCAGGTCGGCAAGATGAGCGATTCTCGTCAGAGCGAGTTCTGCGAGAATTCTGCCCAGCGTCGTAAAACGCATTCTGTCTAACGTATGGTCGAGAATCTGCAGCGCCGCCAGGACGGTTTGAATTCCCATCATCTTTCCCGCTTCTCGCAGCAGCCCCTCGTTGTTGGGAGACGTGTACAGGAACTGGTTTTTCGTTCCGCCGGACAGGATCAGCATCAGGTCGCGAAAATACCCGCAAAGCTGTTCCAGAAAGATGGCGGGATCCCGTCCCTGGCTCATCGCAGTATCAAACGCAGTAAGAACTTCCAGCGCGTTCTTTTGCGACAGGTTGTAGATGATTTTCAGAGTAAAGTCTTCGTCAGCCGTGCCTAAAACGCTGTGGACGTCCGCAACGGTAATATGTTCCGGGGCGAACGCGAGAAGCTGTTCCAGCAGGGACTGCCCGTCTCGCATGGATCCGGCGGCGCGGCGAGCCAGCATTTCCACTGCGTCTTCTTCCGCTGTTGCGCCTTCCTTGATAATAATAGTCTTCAGACGCTGAGCGATCTGATCGGTGCGAATCCCGGCGAAGTCAAAACGCTGACAGCGTGACAGAATTGTTATCGGGATTTTGGTCGGTTCGGTCGTACAGAAAATAAACTTGACGTGAGCCGGCGGCTCTTCCAGCGTCTTGAGCAGGGCGTTAAACGCCTCGCGGGTGAGCATGTGGACTTCGTCAATGATGTAGATTTTGAACCGGCTTCTGGTCGGGCGAATATTGGCGCCTTGCCGCAGAGCGCGGATTTCGTCGATGCCGCGGTTGGATGCACCGTCGATTTCCAGAACGTCCGGGTCGTCTCCCGCTGCGATCGCCCGGCAGGACTCGCACTCGCCGCACGGTTCCGTCGTCGGACCGTTAACGCAGTTGAGCGCCTTGGCAAGAATTCGGGCGGTAGACGTCTTCCCAACGCCGCGCGCCCCGGTAAACAGATACGCGTGCCCAATTCGACCGCTGTTAATGGCGTTCGTCAGCGCCGTTTCGACGTGTTCCTGACCGATAACGTCGGTAAATGTTTGCGGACGGTATCGCCGCGCAACGACCATATAATCTGTAGACGCGTCTGGCATGGGAGAGTGGTAAGTTGTTAGTGGTAAGTGGAAAGTAGTTAGTTATGACGCTTTGCGCTAATTACTAATTACTAATTACTCATTACTAATTAAAAAAGGAAGGCTCCGAATGGGAAACCCGATGCACAGAAAGGGTGTCGCTTATGGCTGCTGGCGTTAACCCCTGACCAGGTTCACGATCCTCCCTTGCAGGGGCTTCCCATCCGAAGCCCTCCGTAAAGTATGTTTCTATGATATAGTATTTTTAAAATTTGACAATAGGGGGCTACTCGTATCCGTAAAATTTATTGATAGCCCCTAATTCTTTGTCGATATAAGCTATTTGCTCTGAAGACAGTTCCGATTGCCAGCGTTTGGCGTCCTGAAGCTGGATTTCCTTAAACGGCTGATACATGTTCGTCAGAAAATGATACTTGTTGGGAAGCGAGGTCATTTCCGTCGTCAGTTCCGGGAACTGCTCAATTTCGAGGAATCGGCACAGGCTTTTGAGCATGTCGATTGTGTCGTCGCAGAGGTCTTCGTACCGAATGCGGAACACGTCGTCAGGTCGAACGTAATGCTTGATGATCCGTTCCAGATTGCGGGAATGCCATCTGAAAAGCAAAACCGCCTCTTCCAGAGAGCGTTTCTCCCGATTCATCAAGTCGTTGATTTGCGCTCGGGCGTCGCGCATCATATAAATCAGCTTGAACCGGTTTTTCAAGTGTCGGGACAGAAACCGCACCTGATACGGGTTCTTGCTGGAATCGAAAAAGACGGACGCGTTTTCTGACTGACACAAAATCTCGGCGTACTTTTCCGTTCGGGAAACGGCGTCCTTGACGACCGCTCCCCATTCCCGATAAAACGAAGGCCACGTGTAGAGCCAGTCCCTGACGTTATTGACGAATGAAGAGGCGAACTCGTAGTAAAACAGACTGTCCCAGAACCCCTTTCCGACCGTCGGTTGAAGGTTGATGTTCAAAGAACCGATTTCAAACGGCAGCCCCTCAGCGCGAACTTTGTTCTGCCAACCCGTCCAGAACTCGCAGTCGCAGAACCGCTTTCCGCACGTGCATTGATAGTATTTTGAAAAGTTAAACGCCAGCTCGCCCACGGTCGCGACCTGCGGATGCGCGCTCATGAGCAGTTCCAAAAAGGAAGAGCCTACGTAGGACGGCGAGGAGAGGTAAACGTAAGTGTAATTGTATCCCATAGCGTTACTTCTCCGTTTCGGTTGAGTTGTCTATTTGTTTGAGCAGTTGGCACAGCCGCTTTGTCGCCGCCTCCATGGAGTACTTTTCCCGAAACGACTGCTGCGCCTGAGCGCCGATTCGCTCTCGAATTTCCGGGTGATTCATCAAATAGTCGATGGCGTCTCGAAAGGCGTTGACGTCGTAGATCGGAACCAGCCAGGCGTCGTAATCGTGAGAGACGTATTCTACCGTGGATTCGTTGGCGGTGATGATAACCGGCTTGCCCATCGCCATGGATTCCAAAAGAACCATCTGCCCGGAGGAAATCCAGCGTTGAGAAAGCGGGATAACCGTCATGACGCAGTCGGTGAGCTGGCGAAGGTAGTCTCCGCCGTAACAACTGTGAAGCAGCTCAACGTTCTCCGGCGTCGATTCCGGGTAAAAGGCGTCTGTGGCGATACGCAGCTTGTACGGGAGGTTTTCAATTGCGGAAAGCAGAAGCGGATAATCGCGTCCGGAACGACCTGCGCTAAACAGGTACGACTCGCCGTCGTAGTTGTTGGGAATGAGATTGACGTGCGTCCCAAAGGGATGATAGACGAATTTCTTGTCCCAGAATCCGAACAGCTGCCGGTAGTCGTACGCTTCCAGCTTTGTATGAACGATGGCTTTATCGACGTACTTTAACAGCCAATGAAAGTAAGTGTATCGAAGCCGCTGTTTCCAGTTGTTCTGTCGCCGCGTGTAGATAAACCCAACCAGCACGATTTTGATTTTCTTGCGAAGCAGGATTTTGTTAATCAAAATGGCAGGCAGGATTTCTAAATGCGTCCAGGCGACGTAAATATCCGTTTGACGTCGAAACAGCAAACAGTACAGCGTTCTGAAAAAAGCGAACAAAAACAGCTTTGGCCAGCCGAATAAAACCAGCCAGATGCGGCGGGAATAGCTCAGTGTAAAGCCGCCAAAAAAGATTTTATAGGGAATCTGTTGTTCGTCTAAAACCCGGCAAAATGGGGAATTGGAAGCGTCCCCGCTTTGGGATTTGGATTCAAAATGACGAAAAAAAACAGGATTCATGATGGAGTAGGGAATAGGGATTGGGGAGTAGGGAATAGTGTATTCGAAATTCCCAATTACAAACAATATAGCTTATTTTTTCAAAAAACATATGGGGATTATGGGAAATTTTGTTAAAATTCTAATTCTTGACAGTAAGGTTGACGAATTGAAGAAAGATGGTAGAATTAGTGGTAAGTGGTTAGTGGTAAGTAGTTAGTAGAGCGCTTGCGTACTAACCACTAAAAACTTACCACTGCACACTAAAATGGTTCAGATTAAGATTATCGTCAATGACGTTATGGACGCCCCGTTTATTGCGGAGCATGGGTTGTCGCTGGCTCTATATACAGATTCCGGGCTGACGTTGTTCGATTCTGGTCAGGGTGGGGCGCTGGTTCCCAACGCTCAATTGGCGGGCGTGGACTTGTCTGCGGTTTCCCGTCTCGTCTTTAGCCACGGTCATTACGACCACACTGGCGGATTCGCCGCTCTTTTAGAGCAGGGGGCGGAGCCGGAGGTCTGTTTCGCTCCCGGGCTGACGGACGCACGGTTCAGCCGACACGTCAACATGCCGGTAAAGAATATAGCCATTCCCGACGTCTGCCGCCGCGCTCTGGACTCGTACCCGGCGGAGAAAAAGCGCGTTATCTCCCAGTTTACGGAAATCGAGCCGGGAATGTTTCTCACCGGACCGATTCCGCGCCTATCGGGTGCGAAGCCGCACGGGCAAAAGGACAAGGTTATGTTTCCTAAAATGCCGATTTCGGCGTTTCCCACGTCCAACCAGGAACCGACCTTGTCGGGTGAAGACGTCGGCGGACCGTTTTTCCTGGACGAAGCCGGGACGCGTCCTGACCCGATTGCCGACGAACAGGCGATTCTCTTTGGCGACGGTACCCTCGTCGTCGGCTGCTGCCATGCGGGCATTATCAATACGGTTCGATATTGCCAAAGCGTCAAGCCAGAGATTAGAATTCGCAAAATCATCGGCGGACTGCATCTCCTGAACGCCTCGAAAGAACGCATCGAGCAGACCAAAGCCTTTTTGGACGCCCTTAATCTGGAAGAACTTACTGCGATTCATTGTACGGGGGAGGCAATAGGCAGTAGGCAGTAGGCAGTAGGCAGTAGGCAGTAGGCGCGAAGCGCATCCGCTAGAACCGCGTTAGCGGTTCAATATTAATAGCCGTGGGTTTTAACCCCATAGGTATCAACTTAAGAGGAGGCAATTATTGTTTGTGATAATTGTCTTTTATTGAGTCGGTCGTATAATAAGGGGTCTGTTATACGTGTATTACGTTTAGGATTTTCGAGCATAAACGTGATTGTTTGTTTGATAACATTACTAACTGTTCTTGACGTTCTTTTTTCCCAAAGAACGTCAAGAAGTCTGTCAAATTGAATATTGTATCGGTCGAGAATTTCAACGTGACTGATTTCGCAAACCGGTCCAATACCAGCAAGGATTTCATGATTGTGAAAGATCAACAGATAAATCATCTTAAGCAATTTCTCACATAATACTCTTGCGGTAGTTTTACCATTTGAATCATTCAGATCCATATTATTTTTCCACAATTTGAAAATCAGTTCAATTTGCCAACGAACAGAATAAAGTGTAACAACTTCGTCAAGTGTACACATATCGCTGCCAATATTGGTAATGTAGAATTGCCATTTAGAAACGATTGTTTGCGCCTGACTAACTGGTCGTCCTAACTTATTAGCTGTATGAGTAACGGAAGCCAGCTTTTGTTTTGCAACTTCCGCAGAAACCCTCCTTGCTATGAGACGCACAGGAACTTTTTGTCGTCCGTACAGAATACGAATGTCAACTTCATTTCCCTTTTGTTGTTGTAGAAATTCACTGATTGTATATTTCTGATTGTTATAATAAATGATGCTGTGGGATTGAAAACGACAAATAAAATATATGTTGTTTTTCAGGTTGTACCGCATACGTTCCTGACTTACATAGGCAATATCCGTCAACTCTAAAGCGTGTTGTGGCAACGGATCAGTTTGCTTGTGAAATTTGGAATCTGACTTTCTGGAAGAGCCGTATGCAAAATGTTCAATTATTCCTGTTGTGGCTTCGATACGCAAGAATATTTTCAGTTCAGAGACATTTACCTTTTCATCTTTACCTCCGACTCCTGGAAATAAATCTTTTGTTTGTTGCGATAGTTGTAGTATCGTACAATCGGCAATGTATACACCGTTGAATAGCGAAAGCAAAAGAGGAGCTTTTGCATTTGATTTATTTACCATTGTCGATAGCGTATGAGCAAGCATCATTCTTAAATATTCCACGCAATTCATATTGAATTTTTTAGCCAACGCCTGCTTTGAAATGACAATGCCTTTCTTGGCAAACAAGTTAGCCAAAGACCCCAATGTAGGGTTCTTTTGTTTAATCCATTTCAACGACGTTAACAACCATTTTTTAATATCAAGCAAGCGATGTCTAATAATGAACTTTGCCATTTTTGAAGAAATTTTAGAAAAATCGTACAACAGCTCTTGCAATCTTTCCGCAAATTTGATATATGAAACAACCATGAAAGCGTTTGGCATTAAGAAAGTGTTAAAAAGGTAAAAAACGATGTCCGACGCTTTCTTTTTCTTATAATTTTGCGGTCTAACTTTAATGATAATCTAAAAGTAAAATAGATAAAATAAAATCTTTTCTAATCAATACAACAGAAATATTTTAACGCAAATTTTCCTTAAGTTGATACCTATGGGGT
>JAFSMW010000144.1 GCA_017447745.1 Thermoguttaceae bacterium | reverse complement strand
TTTTCTTATAATTTTGCGGTCTAACTTTAATGATAATCTAAAAGTAAAATAGATAAAATAAAATCTTTTCTAATCAATACAACAGAAATATTTTAACGCAAATTTTCCTTAAGTTGATACCTATGGGGTGAAACCCACGGACAAAATGATACGAAAAAATAAAATAGCGACAAATACCCTTTTCTTCTCCTCCCGGCGCCTACGGCGCCGGGAGGAGAAGAAAAGGGACTGACTCGATTAGATAGTCGACGGTTATAGAAATGGCGCCCCTTCAGGACGCGATTCAATCACTCATTACTCCGGCTTCGCTGACGGATCGGCTCCGCAGGCGGTCGTCATGAACATGTAAATCTGCGGGTCAATATTAGAACTGATATTGAGAACAGAAGCGTCGCAAAGACCGTGTAGGATTACACCTTGGTGATAGGAACTGACGCCCTTGCGGATTTGTCCCTTGGCTTCGACTGGAGCCTTGACGATTGCGCCTGAAGCATTCTGAGAAACAACGTCAATATAACCGTCGGATTGAGATAAATCTTCGTCTTCGTAATCCCAGTTGGCATAGCAAAGGCGGTTTTCTTCTTTAACGGTAGTTTCTTCATTGAATTTACCGGGTTCCCAACCTTTCAGAGCGGCATATTTAAAGCCATCGCCTTCGCCCTTGTTGATGAAGGAAACCGTTTGTTTAGCTCCGGAACCGCTGGTTGGCAATGCGACGACAGACGCGTCGGCGCCAACAGCCCAACGACGGAATTCGTCGGCGGTTTCAGCAGTGTAAATGGTATAAGAATTTCCATCTTTAATACTTTCCAGCGTTGTCTTGGAACCGGGATACGTTGCGCCGTCAGGTCGTTTTGCGGTCGGATCGTAATTGCAGCCCAGAGAATCCTTTACAACAGACAGTCTCAACGATTCCGCATGAGTTGCGCTCATGGCAACGTAGTTGGTAAGCCCTTGCTTGTTGTTGCTACCAACCCACCCCGCAGGTTTATGAATTGAACTGGGACAAATAAAAAATTTCGACCGTCGGCTCATCCCTTCGCGAACTTCAGGTTTTGAATCCGCATCGTTAGGAGAACCGAGCTTGTCAAACTGTTTGGACAGTTCCCCCGCTCCCAGGAACGGAAGAAGCTCAACCAGCCAGCTGTAGCCGTTGGGCAGCAACTCGCTTGCCGTTACTTCGTTACCGGTTCCCACCTTGCGGCAGGACGAAGGCAATTTCAACATAGCTTGATGGTAATTATGAGCCGCCATAGTAAGCTGTTTCAGATTGTTGGCGCACTGCAAACGTCGAGCCTTTTCACGGTCAGGTTGAACAGCTGGAAACATCAAGCCTATTGATATTCCCAATATGGCGATTACAACCAACAGTTCGACAAGCGTATACCCTTTAGAATTCTGATGTTTCATGATTCTTTCTCCTGGAATAATTAAATGAATTAATTAAAACGCAGCCGGGGGGTGCGCTTGCGTAATTACTAATTAATAATTACTAATTACTAATTAATAAGAAAGCCCTTGAATGCGTTTGTATTCAAGGGCTTTCTGTCAGCCGTTAGCTAAGCGCTAACAGGCTGCGTTAAACGTTACACGATAGATCACGGTTTGATAGCCGGGTCGTCGCCGTTGGCAGTGGTCATGAACATGTAAATCTGCGGGTCGACTTCGCTGCTGATTGGCATAACAGCGCCGTCGCACATCGCATGGTTGACGAGACTGGTATGATAAGAGCTAACGCCCTTACGAGGCTGATCTCCAATAACATTCTCTGGGGCTTGAGTGATGCTACCTGTGGCCTTTTCGGAAACAACGTCAATGTAACCATCGGATGAATAATCCGTGTCTTCGTAATCCCAGTTGACATAGCAAAGACGGTTATCTTCTTTAATGGTCGTTTCTTCGTTAAATTTACCGTTTTCAAAACCTTCAATAGCGGCAAACTTGAAGTTCTGTCCCTCGCCTTTTTTGATGAAGTTAACGGTCTTGCTGGCGCCAGAACCGGAAGTCGGCAGAGCGACAACGCAAGCGTCAGCGCCAACAGCCCAGCGACGGAATTCGTCGGCGGATTCTGTAGCGTAAATTGTATTGGAAGTACCGTCTTTGATTCCTTCCAAAGTTGTCTTGGAACCTGGATAGGTAGCTCCGTCAGGACGAGTGGCGTTGGTATCGTAATCACAGCCCTTGGAGCCGCTTTCAACTGACAGTTTCAGGGATTCAGCGTGAGTGGCGCTCATAGCGACGTAGTTGGTAATACCCTGTTTATCTTCGGAATCGGGATCGTCAAGCAAACCAGTGGGTTGATGGCTGGAGCTGGGGCACAGGAAGTTATTCAAAACACGACCAATACCTTCACGAACTTTTTCAGCTTTATCTCCGCCACCCTTGGCATCATCCGGAGAGCCTGCTTTAGCGTCGAACTGCTTCGCCAAAGCCTGCTGTTCCATGTAGGGGAGCAAGTCGACCAACCAACTGTATCCGATCGGCTGAAGCTTTTCGGAGGAATCGCCAGTGCCATCGCCCGAGGAAACCTTGTGGCACGCCGGCGGGAGTTTGCCCAAAGCGGTACTGTAGTTATGCGCTGCTTTTACAAGTTGCGTCATGTTGTTCTGACATTGCATCGTTCGCGCTCGTTCGCGGACGCTCTGAATTGCCGGAAGCATCAATGCGATCAACATAGCCAAAATGGCGATGACGACCAGCAATTCAATAAGGGTAAAACCCTTAGATTTGAGTTGTTTCATGGTACGTACTCCTAATTTGAATGAATGAATGGATGTATATCGCTAACTATACGAGTTATGCGTCTAGATCATTTCTGAATAAACTTCCTCATTACTATTGAGTGTTTGAGATATTAAAAAATTTCCAAAATAAACGAAAAAAGTGAAAAATTTTTCTGATCTCAATATTCCTATTTTAATTATACAAGCTTTTTTATTATTGTCAAAGCGTTTTAACCGATTTTAGAACATTTTTTTAAAAATTTTTCAAATAATATTTATATGACGTCTCGATTTGGTAAAATAGGCAAAATGTCAGAATGCCACGAGTTGAACTCAGACGGTTCCTGTCAGCCGCTTGCGATAATCCAAAAAGCTTCGGAACGCGGAAAGCCCGCTTGCTCTTCCGGTTCGCGGGCGTCTCGCCCGCTTCAGGAAAAAAGGTTTTTAACGAGTCAAAGCGACCAACGAGAGCGGTTGTAATACGTCTCGCGAGGCAGCGCGGATTGGCTCCCCGCCATCGGGGGCGGGCGGAACGCCCGCGAACCGGGTTCAACAAAGTACGCGTGCGGGGCAGAGCTGCTTTCTTTTTACTCCAGCCAGCGGCGCTGATACAGACACCACTCGACGCAAACGGCGATGAGCAAGATCACGCCTAAAATCGTCCAGAGCGGAACGACGTCTTCGCCCGGCAGGGAGAACGCGTCGACGGTACTGGTAGGCATGCGCCCGTCTTCGTCCAGGAATTCTTCTGTTACATACGGGTCGAATTCTCCGTTTGAGCAATAATCGACTATGTTTTTCAGAATGATTCCAAAGCCGGGAACGGTCTGCCATTGCTGACAGGCGAAAACGAAATGCTGTCCCTTTTTCTCGCCGTCGACAGCCCATGCCAGAGCGGCGCCGTTTTTGTCGGACGCGAGTGTAACAGCTGGCGCCGTCGGTTCTATCGAAGCGGAGGCTCTGAACTGCTGACCGATCAGAGAGCAGTTCGTCCACAAGCCGGGGAAGAAGTCCACGTTGACGGACTCGACAACCGCGTCGACGGGCGTTTCCGTCGCCGTCCAGAGGTTAGACGTCTTTTTTGGGGCGATGCTGATTGTATACGAGTTGGGCAGTTCCGCAGGCGACGCCTCGTCGAAAACGACAATCGCGTTGGGCGGAAAATCTGTCGGGACTTTTTTCAGCGATTCCACTTTTTCGATAGCGGGAATGACTTTGAGCGCTTCTTCCAGCGCTGGGTTGCCGCGGCTGACAAGATACGCTTTGAAGTTTACGGAATGAATTGCCGGCAGAGAAAGCTTCCGCTCGCGTCCAACGGACGGTTTCCAAACGACGTCAATCTGCCCGGCGTCTGTAACAGTGGACGCGTCAATTTCGATAATCGTCGTAACGGTTTCGTTTTCCTTGGCAGAAACGTCTTTAGCGGTTCCCGCTACGGTAATTGTACCCGTTTGGCTTTTAGAGGAGAAGTTTGCCAGCGTACACAAGACGGCGATTTTCCCGTCCTGAACGCATCGCGCCCCAACAGAACGCAGTGCGAAGTTGTCATAAGACTTTCCAACGGGAAGCCAGTGAACGCCCGGCGTTTGAGTGGTTTGTTCAAACTCCGGGAATCGACCGTCGCTGATCAAAACGATGTTTTGAGTTCGCGGGTCAAGCTCTTTCTCCCCTGCCCTTTTAGCAACCAGCGCCCGGGCGACGTCAATCGCCTGGTTCATGGCTTGAGCGTTTTGGGTCAAATGCGGTTCTTTGAGGTATTCGTCCAGAGCGGAGAGAATCTTCTCCTTGTCGGACGTAGTTCGACACAAAATCCGCGCGGGGCTTTCCGCCGCGATTAAAGCGATTCGGTCGTGATACCCCAGATTTTCAACCATCTGAGCAAGCTTTTCCCGGACTTCCGACCCGACCGCGGACTGCTCTCCCGCCGCCAGGGCGTCGCGCATGCTTTCGGTGCAGTCGATAATAACCGCCAAACGCTGCGGAGGTCGAAAACACGGTTCCGCCATCGCGACGACAAACGTCAGTAAAATCGCCAGCTGAACCAGCAGCGAGACCAGCCGCCGCCACGGATTCCACCAAAACCGGGGATCGAGAAGGGAGATGGAATCTTTCCACAGCTCTCCCGCTCCGGTTTTGTGAATGTATCGACGCTGACGAAACGCGTACAGAATCAGTATCGGAATCGCCAGTAAAAGCCAAATGAACGCCCAAGGGTTAATAAAGGTTATCATAATATTTCTCGATTGTAAACTATTGGTATATTCTTATTATAACAGAAATCCAAAAGAATGTCAAATAGGGCGGGAAAATTTTTTGTAATCGGAATAACTCTTATTTTTTCTCTAACTTGCGCCATAATCCGATATTGACAAAACCGCGATGTTGTTTTATACTATATTTATTATTGTTGGTTACCCAAAATATTTTTTTATCATGAAGATCGAAAGTTTATATATCGAACGTTTTGGCGCGCTGCGCGATAAGCGTCTGGAAGATTTCCGTCCGGACGTAGAGGTCATTTACGCTCCCAACGAATCCGGGAAGACGACTTTTATACAGTTTGTTCGGTGTATGCTTTACGGTCTGTACGCGGGTCGAGCGTATGCGGGCGAAGAGCAGCGCATGAGCGGGCGGCTGACGTTTTCCGCCGGGAACCCGTCGAAGCGGCTGACGATTTCCCGAATTCTCCGCACCGCCAGTTTGCCGACAGACGGCGCAGCGTCGCAGGCGGAACGCGTCGAACTGGTCGACAGTCAAAAGCGACTGCAGTCGATTTCTTTGCTGGATTCCGCCTTGGGCGACGTCTCGGCGGATCTGTACAGTCAGATTTACGCGGTCTTTCAGGATGATTTGAGTTCTTTTTCTTTGCTGTCGTCTGAAGCGGCGGCAGGTACGTTGTACGATATATCTCTGGCGCAGCCGCAGACGTCGATGTCCCAGATTGCTCAGCGGCTGGAATCCATGCGCCGGGAATTGATTAACAACATTATCGACGACGCTCACCCCACTGAGGGGCGGATCAAAGAACTCATCAACCAACGGCAGACGCTGCTCAGCCGACTGGAAAACGCTCAGACGCTTCAAAACGAGAACCGCCAGGCGCTCAATCGCATTCCGGACTTGCAAGCTCAGCTGGAAAAGGCGGAAGAACAGATTCGTCAAGACAAAGCAAAAATTGCTGAACTGGAACGCATGGAAAAGACGATTCCGTTATACGCCCAGTACCGCACCTTGGGCGTTACAGCAGCGCCAACATCGGGCAGTCGTCAGGTAACCCAGTACGATATTCAGCAGGCGGAAAAGCTGGAATCGGAGATTGCCGGTCTGAAATCGAAAATCCAGTCGCTCAACTCGGAACTGTCACGCCTGCCGGCGGACGCGCCTGTTCAGACAACGGTTTCTGCTCCTGTTAAAAAGGCGATCCCGGAAGATTTGCGGCTTTTGCAGTCGCGTCGAGGAGACTTCCAAAACCTGGCGAAGCTGGACAGTCAGCTGGAACAGGTCAACGATCGACTCAATACGGTTTGGAATACGCTGGATTTGCCGGGCGAATGTCGGTTGAATTCCCTGCCGACGCAGGACTCGCTTGGCAGGCTGATTTCGATCTGGAAAAAGAAGGACGAAACGCGTCAGGTTACAGAAGACGTCGAAGAGCCGATTGTTGTAACGCCTACGGTTCCGGTCTCGTCGAGAAATCGTCAGAAACTGGCGGCGATAAATCAGCGTCTGGAAGTTCTGCGGGAAAAGCTCCACTGGATTGAACGCCGCAGCGATTTGGAATGGGGCGAAAAGCACTTGAGAAATCAGCTGACCATTCTCAACTCCACTCCGGTCATATCGACAACAACGCGATACACGTTTATAGTCATTACCGCTCTGGCGATACTGGGCGTTTTGCTCTGGTTGTTCTATCTTCTTGGCTGGCTGTCGAAAGACGGGCTTTTGGGATCGATGGGGTCTTTCGGAGTTGCGCTGTGTTTTTGCGGCCTGGCGGGCGTGGCGTTTATGAGATACACGCTGGAAAAGACGGCGGAAGACAAGCTGCTTTCCTGTCAGAAGCATTGGGAATCCGTTAAACAACAACTCGACGACCATTTGGCGTTGCAGCCGGAACTGGAAGAACGACTTCGCGAAACTTCCAGTTCTACAGACGTCCCGATTGTACGTCTGGGCGAATCGCAAGACGATTTGGCGGATACGAAAAGCGCGATTGCTCAGTTAGTCGAACAGGCTAAAAAGCTGGGCGCGCTGGCAGTGGAAGAGTCAGACGAATCAAAAATGCAACCGCAAAAGACCAGCAGAACCGTTCAGAAGACCCGGACGGAAAACGTCTATACGCCGGAACAGTTCAATTCCCTTTGGGAAAACGCTCTCCGACAGGCAGGCGCGCCGTCTGACTGGTCAATTGAACAGGTCAGAAATTTACAGCGCAAGTACTCCTGGATTCAGGAACTGTTCACGAAAAAAGCGTCTTTGGAACGTCAGCGACAGACGGATTTCCAGTCGTTGACGTCGCTGCGGCAAAAGCTCAATTCGCTCTTGCAGCGCTCAGCCGTCTCGTTTTCTACCGGTTCAGACGTGGAACAGATTGACCGTCTGACGGAACTGTATTCCCAGCAGGAATCGACCCCGGAACCGGTCGTGGTAAAAACGCCGCAGCCCAATCCCAGACGCGTGCAGCTTCAGGAAGACGTCAGAAATGAAACGGAAAAGCTCCGTCTGGCGGAAGGAAAGCTCAGCTATATTCTCAACGGGTTTGGAACAGCGTCTCTATCCTCGTTAAAAGACCTGTTTTCCCGACAGTCTCAGGCGGTTCAAACGCAGCAGCAAAAGACGACTCTGTTCCAAAAGATTCAGTCTGTTCTGGGACAACCGCTGACGGACGTCAATGCGCTTTCCGCAATCATGAGACCGTATCCGGACGCGTCTACTGTAACGTCTGAAAAGAATGCTCTTGTGCAAAACGTCAATAAAAATCATAGCTTGAAACAGAAATTGGAATCGGAAATCGAGCAGCTTCGTCGACAGGCAAATTCCGCGGCGCAGGCGAGCAATCAGCGTTCAGACCAGCAGACGCTTGCTCAGGTGGAAGACGAAATTTCCCGCTCCGCCCGCCGGTGGCGCGCCGTTGCCATGGCGCAGGCGATTGCCGAGAGTATGACAAACCAGTACGAGTTGGAACGTCAGCCGGAAACGCTGGCTCTGGCGAGCGAGTATTTCAAAACCATTTCCGACGGCGCGTATACGCTCATCGCCAAACCGACCAAGACAACGCCGCTGCAGGTTCAACGCGAGGATAGCGCCCGATTCAACGTCGGACAGCTTTCGACCGGAACGCGAGAACAGCTGTACTTGTGCCTCCGCATGGCGCTGGCGTCCTGGTACGCCAAACAAGGGCATGCCCTCCCGTTCCTGATGGACGACTCACTCGCCAACTTCGACTCCGCTCACGTCAAATCGGCGGCGAAACTTCTGATGGACTTCTCCAAACAGGGAATCCAGACGATTCTTCTGACGTGTCACAAATCTGTCCGCGACGCTTTCGAAAAGCAGGGCGTAAAAACGAGGAGATTTTAAGGGAAATTTTTCCATCGTTTTTCTATTAAATTGATTATAATAAAAGACATACAGATTGCGGTTCTTGCAATCTGTATGTTCGACAACGCGCGTTTTGGGAAGACGCGTTAGCTCGAAAGAAGTATTTTCTGGTTCTTCCTGCCGATTTATACCTGTCAAGCAGCGAGAAACGAGAAAACCCTCTCGCAACTCGCCACTCGCAACTTAAGTATTACAACATGAGATTTCACGTTATATTCGCATTGCTGGTCAACGTTATGCTGTCTTCTTTATGCGTCGCGCAGCCGACGCCGGAGGATTTGAAACGATTCAAAGAATACCCGGAGCTGGTCAAGGACAAAGTTCTCAACGAGAACGTTAAAATCAATTGGCTTGACGCGAAAGGCGCCAATTTCTGGTACGAAGAAAAGCAACCTGACGGCAAGGTCAAGTATTACAAGGTGGAACCGACGTCGGGCAAGCGTCTGGAACTGGATAAAAAGCCGGAATCGAAAGAACCTGCAATCGAGGCGGGCGGAAAAACGTTCTTCGACGGCGATACGAAAAAAGAAATTGCGGAGGACGCGTTCGGCGTTCTAAACGAGTTCTTTATCAAAAACAGCAACGTCTGGTATCGAAACAAGCAGGACAAGTCGGAACATCCGCTCACGTTCGACGGCTCGTACGGCGCGCCGTATTCCGATGAAATCTGGGTGTCGTTCGACAAGCAGAAGCTGATCGCCTACCGCGTTTTTCCGGGGTCGGAGCACGATCTCCAGATTGTCGAGTCCACGCCCAACGGGGAGATGTATCCCAAACTGTTCAGCAAAGTTTATCGGAAGCCGGGAGACGAAGTCGATACCAAGCAGTTCGTCGCCTTTGATTTCTCGCGAAAAGAGAACCCGATGGAACCGGTTCACGTAGACGATTCCCTCTTCCCGCGTCAGTGGAAAATGCAGGTCATGCTGTGGGCGCTCGACAGTTCCGAACTGTTCGTCCGGTACAATCAGCGCGGACATCAGGTGTACCGCTATCTGGGAATCAACCCGGCAACGGGCTGGACGCGCGTTCTGTTTGAAAAGAAAACCGATACGTTCGTCGACTACTGGAAAAAGGACTTCTACAGCCTTAACGGTCCGACGCGGGAAATGATTGTCATGTCAGAACAGAGCGGGTGGAATCATCTGTATCTCATCGATCTGGTAGAAGGCAAGGTGAAAAATGCGATTACGCAGGGCGAATGGGTCGTTCGCGACGTCCCTTGGGTGGACTGGCCGAACCGGACTGCGTACATCTACGTGATGGGCTACCGCGAAGGCGAAGATCCGTACAACAAGCATTTGGCGCGGGTCAAGTTGGACGGCTCGGATTTCCAGCTTCTTACGGAAGCGAAGGCGTATCATTCGATAACGTGGTCGCCGGACAACCAGTATTTTATTGACCGCTATTCCACGCCAGGCGATTTCCCAACGTACGAGCTTCGCGCCAAGGACGGGACAAAGATTTTAGACATCGTCAAGGCGGACGGTTCCGCTCTGCAGGCGACGGGTTGGAAAGCCCCGGAGCCGTTTGTCGCCAAAGGACGCGACGGGAAAACCGACATCTACGGGCTGATCTGGAAGCCGACCAACTTCGACCCGAACAAGAAGTATCCCGTAATCGACAGCATCTATTCCGGTCCGTACGACTTCTTCGTTCCGAAATGGTTTGAGTCCTTCCAGATGCAGCAGCAGTTGGCAGAACTGGGATTTATCGTCATTCGCTGTGACGGCATGGGTACAAACTGGCGCTCCAAGGCGTTTCACGACGTTTGCTGGAAGAACCTCAAAGACGGCGGTCTGCCGGATCACATCGCCTGGATTAAAGCCGCGGCGGAAAAAGAACCCGCCATGGACCTGACTCGCGTTGGGATTTTTGGGGCGTCCGCCGGCGGACAGAACGCGGTTTCCGCTTTGCTGTGGCACAACGATTTCTATAAAGCCGCCATGGCGGGATCCGGCACGTACGACAACCGTCTGGATAAAGTCGCCTGGACGGAACAGTGGATGGGCTGGCCCGTCGACAAATCCTATTACGAGAACTCGAATACAGAACACGCCGACCTGCTCAAAGGACGCCTGGCGCTAATCGTCGGCGAAATGGACGACAACGTCGACCCGTCGACCACGATTCAGTTCGCCAACGCGCTGGTCAAAGCCGGCAAGAATTTCGACCTAATCGTCGTTCCCGGCGGGAATCATTACTGCCCGGAATCCGAGTTCGGCAGACTCAAACGCGCCGAGTTCTTCGTCCGCCATTTCTACGGAATGGAACTGCTGAGCAACGACTGACGGCAATAAGCAAAACGCATAAAAAGAGAATTATTCGCAGCCGATAACCTGATCAGAATCACGGACAAGGATTCGCATTTGAAGAATACGCACCCCCTGTTCGCAATCCTGATGCGATATCGGCTTCAATTATAACCACCACAAATCCTCGAGCGCTTTAATGGCTTCTTCATAGCCTTGATCAGCCGCCAAACGATACCACTTGACCGCTTCTTCATAATCGCGATCAACGCCTGTACCGTTTTTATAGCACTCTCCAAGATTGAATTGTCCCTTTGCATGTCCCTGTTGAGCCGCTTTACGATACCATTTTGCAGCTTCTTCATAATCTTGTTCTACGCCTTTACCAGTTTCGTAGAGATAGCCAAGATTGCACTGAGCGCCGGCATTCCCTTGCTCCGCCGCTTTACGATACCATTTAACAGCTTCTTCATACTCTTGTTCAACGCCATTGCCATTTTCGTAGAGTACGCCAATATTGCATTGAGCGCGGAGATTTCCCTGTTCCGCAGCCTTGAGATACCACTTCATAGCTACTTCATAGTTTTGTTCAACGCCATTACCAGTTTCGTAGAGAATGCCAAGATTGTTTTGAGCGCGGGAATATCCCTGTTCCGCCGCTTTGCGATACCATTCAATAGCTGCGTCATAGTCTTGTTCAACGCCATTGCCCTTTTCATAGAGCCACGCAATATTGAATTGAGCGCAGGCATTCCCTTGCTCCGCCGCTTTGCGATACCATTTCATCGCTTCCTCATAGTCTTGTTCAACGCCTTTGCCTTCTTCATAGAGCCAGCCAATATTGAATTGAGCGCCGGCATCACCTTGTTCCGCCGCTTTGCGAAACCATTTCATCGCTTCCTCATAGTCTTGTTCAACGCCATTGCCATTTGAATAGAGAAAGCCAAGTTTGAATTGCGCAAGTACAAATCCCTGATCCGCCGCTTTGCGGTACCACTTAACCGCTTCTTCATAGTCTTGTTCAACGCCGTAGCCGTAATGATAACACAGGCCAAGATTGCCTTGAGCGCTGGCATACCCTTGTTCCGCCGCTTTGCGATACCATTTCATCGCTTCTTCATAATCTTGTTCAACGCCGTAGCCATTTTTATAGAGTACGCCAATATAGCATTGAGCGATGGCATTCCCTTGTTCCGCCGCTTTGCGATACCATTTCATCGCTTCCTCATAGTCTTGTTCAACGCCGTAGCCTTTTTCATAGAATACGCCAATATTGTATTGAGCGTCGGCATAACCTTGTTCCGCCGCTTTACGAAGCCATTTCATCGCTTCTTCATAATCTTGTTCAACGCCGTAGCCTTTTGCATAGAGCCAGCTAATATTGCATTGAGCGTCGGCATAACCTTGTTCCGCCGCTTTACGAAACCATTTCATTGCTTCCTCATAGCTTTGTTCAACGCCATCGCCTTTTGCATAGCACACGCCAAGGAGATCCTGCGCACAGGCATGTCCTTTTTCAGCATATTTGCGAATAAATTTCGCCAAGCCCTCATCATTTCTCGTTTTTTCCTGTCCATCAAAACGTTTTTCTGCCCATATACTCCCTTGTTCCGCCGCTTTGCGATACCATTTGTCCGCTTCTTCCATGTTCTGTTCAACGCCTAAGCCCTTTTCATAACAAAGAGCAAGACAGTATTGCGCTTCGACAACCCCTTGTTCTGCCGCTAAGCGGTACCATTTGACCGCTTCTGCCAAGTCTTGTTCAACATTTTTCCCGTAATAATAGTAACGAGCAAGATCATATTGCGCCTGTGCGCTCCCTTGCTCCGCAGCCAGTTTTAAATTTTCAAATGAATTATCCGGATTTGATGATGACATCGCTATTGCTCCTGAGCGTTGATAAAAAACACATTTGCGTCCTGATAATATTTCAATTTTAGCTCCGCTTTCTTATTATTACGCAAAAACGATTCGAAATTATACGATTTTCCAAAAGTTTTGGGAACTTTTTTGGAAAAAAATTCAAAAAAACCTTAAATTGGACGGCGGTCAGAATTGATTTACGAAGACAGAAAAGAGATACAAAGAAAAAGCGGCGCGAACATAATTTTGTTAAAATCAGGACGTCTCAAGCCATTTTTGCTCTCATTTTCTCAAATTTTTTGAAAAAAAACGTTCTTTTTTTAAAAAATTTTTGAAATTTCCGTCTAGGGGGGGGCTGGAAAGGATTTTTAAAAGAGATATATTTAATAGTTTATGCCACTATGTGTCATAGAGGCGCAGGGCGCGACAAATTCTGTAGTACGTTGTCGCGTCCTGGCAAGTAACCCTACAGATTGGATTTCAGGATTTGATATGTCAGGATACACAAAAAAATACAGAAGCGAATTCGACGTGTTAAACCGAGTATTGGTTTTTCATTCCAGAACTGTTTTTCTCAGGGGTAAAAAACAGTAAGCGAATCGCCGGTTGCGAGACGTCGTTTCCTGTTAAACGAACTCGCAGTCGTGTATATTTTTGTAACTTGCAAACTAAAACTTGCAGCTTATATTATCCGTGTATTGGGATGTTGGCGCCAGATCGGACTGCCGCCAGGTATGATTGTTTTTCAGTTCAGCTAACCATTGTATATTCTCGCAAGAGAATTGGTATGTACGTTCCCTGTTTGCCCTTTGGGGTTTAGTGAATGACATTGCGTAAAAAGCTGTTACATTTTATCAGAAGCCCTGCGAAAGCGCAGCGCAGACAGTCCTGGTTTGTTGTTGGTTTAGGTTGGTTGTTGTCTCGAAAAGGGCGCCTTAACGGATTTATATCGCGTCGTGAGGCAACGGTTTTTAGGGTTTATTTTATTCAGAGGTAGAAGTATGTCAGAAGGTTCTGTCCAGTACAAAGATGTTTCCTATTTTGCTATGAGCGAAGACTGCGTTTATTCCTTTATCGACCCGTTGGGTCTCAATATCATGGAGTTAGAGGAAGGACGTGGTTTTATTACGGTGTGCCGTAATTACGACCCGCATTTTATTGGGGTTGGAAAAACTCGAGAAGAGGCGGCTTACGACTGGAAAGCGAAGTTTCATTACTTTTTCCAAAAGTTTTTGATATTCGGACCTGGCACGATGAAAGAAGAAAGGTTGTTTCGTCTTATGAAGAAGAACGTAAAGATGGACGTGTATGAAAGGAACTCAACCACTGTCAAAATTGTGCTGGGAACAATTGAGGACTGCAGACACAACAAAGAATGTCCCCGTTCGTTCAGACTCGAAGGTTCGGATGAAATCTGTGAAGTCCCGCCGTATGAGTACGTGGATACGTCTTTCATGTTTTTGATGAAAGGGGACAGATTTAGAGGCGTTTTTGAGTACCAGGATAGAGATAATAAACTCATTCGAATACGCCATGCTATGCCGATACCCCAAAAGAATTGGGAATAGAGGCAGTTGACAGTAGGGAATAGGCAGTTTAACTCCTATTCCCTTTTCCCAATTACCTGGTTATTTCGGCAGAGGAATTTTCTTGTCCGGGTTGACCGGGCGATCGATAATGTATCCGCCGGAAGCGCCGCGCTGATAGATGCCATTGTTTTTAACGCGGCAGCCGTACGAGTCCGTTCCGCCGTAATCAAGCAGGAAGGCGAAGTTGCCGCCGCATTCCGGCCAGTGGTGGTAGTCCGGATTGATTTCCGGAGATGCATAACCCTGGCTGGATCCGTAATACGTATCGTTTCCGTCGTAGTCGAACAGAACGCCCATACTGGCTTGAGCGCCGTTGCCGCAGGAACCGCCGCCGACTGCGGTGTATTTGTCGTGTCCCTGGAAGTCAACCAGAATTCCAAACGACGCGTCCCAGCCGAAACCGTTGTCCATAATGGTGGAATGATACGTGTCGTTTCCGAAATCGTCAAACAGGTATCCGACGGCGTAATGGCAGCCGAATCCGTTTCCTAAACGCTGGAAGAGCTGCTGAGATCGAGGTCCGCCGTTAAACGCTTTTTTGGTTGCCCCGGCGTGATTGTCGTTTCCGCTGAAGTCTCGGAGAATGCCGACGCCCTGCCAGTATCCGCCGCCGTGAGCGATGTAGTCGTATTCGTAAACGTCGTCTCCGCCGCCTTCAAGCAGAACGCCGATTCCGCCGCCCGCCAGGTCGCGAATCCCGGTTCCCAAACCCTGACCCCAACCTTCGTAACCGGGGGTTTCGTCGTAGGAGTCTGGATAGATGCCGCCGAGGTAATACGTGTCGTTTCCGCCGACGTTGTCTAACATACCGAATCCTTTAGGATGTCCCAGTCCCTGCGCCCACATAGCGGCATGGTACGTGTCGTTTCCACCCAGGTCGATAGCCAAACCGATTCCGCCCATCGCTGTTCCCTGAACGCGTCGAACGCCGCTGTAAGTATCGTCGCCAGCCATGTCAAGCAGAATGCCGACGCCGCCCATGGTTGAGCCTTGCGCGACGTGCTGAGCGTCGTATTTGTCGTTCCCTTTGCGGTCAATGAGGCAGGAAACGCCCAGGATTGACGACCCTTGAATGGCAGGCAGTCTGCCGGTGTAGACGTCGTTTCCGTCTTCGTCGATAATCAGAAGAACGGGACGGTTCATGCTGACCAGACCTTCTCGATAGACGTCGTTGCCGCCTAAATCGATAACGGCGCAAAACGCCTGAAGTTTTTCCAGTTCGTATTCGTTATCGCCTTTTCCGCCGACCAGAATTTTACCGGCGGGACATTCCATAACCATCAGGATTTCTCCCGTTACGCCTGGAACCTGATTGCGGGGCAGAGGATTGCCGTCAGCGTCTTTTTCGACCAGTTCCAGCTTGTCGACGGTTCGGTCGTCCAGTTTAAGAAGCTGGTCAAGAAAGTCCGTTTCAGAAAAAGAGAACATGATTCCTGCAGCGTCGTAATAGGCGCCGTAGTCAATCTTTTCAAAATTGATCAGAGATTGTCGAACCTGTTCTGAACGGTAATTGACGGTGTGCCCGACGCTGACCTGAATGGTAAACAGGTTGTACAGGTTGGCGTTCATGGACTTGAGCCATTCCGGTTTAATCGGAGCGACCGCCTGAGCGTGCAGTCCCTTAACTTCTCCCAATCGCTGAGCCAGCAGCTTATACGCTTCTTCAGCCGTCTTGACGCGCTTCGTTTCGCAAACGGCGCCAGCAGGAACGCCCATCTTCTCGCGAGCTTCTTTGAGCATAAATCCATAGCCTTTGGTTCCGCCGTAGAGAACTCCGGCATGAAGTCTTCTGGAAAAGGCTTCCGTTTTACTGGTAGAATGAACCGGGTCGAGAAGAAGTTCTTCGTACCATTTTAAACGACAAATGCCGTTATATCCGCCTATGCCCGTAGAACGAGCGCTGGCAAAAGTTCGTCCTTTAAGATAATTAATCCATGTATTGTATTTTTGCAGAACGCCCTGTCGGGCAATGATTTCAGACGACAGTTCCGATTCCATCGTTTTTACGACTTCTTCCGCCTGCGGGAACCCGAGTTTATAGGAACCTTGCGGCGCTTTGAGCAACGGATCGACAACGCGCTCAATTTCGGGAGCGGCGTTGGGCTTTTTTTCGCCGTTGGCAGCGTCTTCTTTATTCTCTTCTTTCGGCTGAGTTTTAGGAGCCTTGGCGTCGTAAAGACTTTGCAGTTCTTCCGGTGATATCGTCTTTTTCACGTTTTCCGGGGTGAACAGTTCTCCCGGTTGCGGCGCGAACATCGGATTAATAGTCATCTGATAACCGCCAGCCCCAACGGATTCTACCTGGGTCGGACTGCCGTTATTGCGGTCGCGACGCCACCACTGAGCCTGAGCAAATTCGCATGCCAAAGAAATAATTGTAAACAAAATTGCCAAACACGCTGCTCTCTGGAGCAAATTTGTTTTTGAGTTCATAAAAACACCTGGTTTTCAATATATTTCTATTATATCAACGCTGTGAGGTTAAAAAGGGGGTTGACGTTTTGTAAAGAAAGGTTTACAATAACTTCATTTCCAGTCTTAGTATTTTAGCATATAAAATATAAAAGTACACCCCCTAATGTATAAATACCGTTTATATAATGATGTTTTTTTTTAACAGATAACCTTGATAATCGACAAAACCCTCCCATTCCCTCTTTACCGAGAAATAGCTCTAAACGCAGAATTCGCCCAAACGTTACAAACGCTTCGGGAAGGAAAGTCTGCGTCTATAGACGGAACGTCAATCCCGGTCAGCGCCGCCATAGTCGGAACGATACTGTCTGAAAGTCAGAAATCTGAAAAAAAATCAGGAAGCGTTCGCACCGGAGCGCTGAAAAGCCGTCTGTCTAAATCCGCAGACGAGAAATCGGAAAATCCAGGACCGATTCTGGTTATCTGTCCGGACGAGACTCAGGCAGACGCCTTCTGCATGGACTTAACGACGTTTTCCGATCTTTCCGGTCAGAGCGTTTCTCCGCTCCGATTAGCGATTTGCGACCCGTTCAATCCTGAAACGGCGGAATCGTCAGACGCCTTTGGCTATCGGCTCAAAGCGCTCAAAGCTCTTGACAGTTACGAACCGGGATCGCCCGCCCCGCTGATCGTCGGGACGCTGCAGAGCATTTTGCTCAAAACCCCTGCCAGGGAAACTCTTGCCAATCAAACTATTCATCTGGCGGTTAACGACGCCATCGACATGAAAGATCTGATTGATAAACTGCTGCATCAATCGGAAAACGGATTCATTCGCGTCCCAATTGTCGTTCAGCCGGGAGAATTTTCCGTTCGCGGCGGCATTATAGACGTCTTTCCGCTCGACGCCGACAACCCTGTCCGCATCGAATTCTGGGGCGATACAATCGAGTCAATTCGCACTTTTGAAGTATCCAGCCAAAGAAGTCTGGAAAAATTGTCCTTTATTGACCTGACCGTATCATCAGCGGGCAGCATTGATCCCCAAAAGACGACGCAGATGGACAAATTCACAGACCATCTGCCGCCCAAGTCCATCATCATTTATATTGAACCTGTCGAGTGCGAGAACAACGCTCGGAAGTTTCTCACGTCTCAAAACAGTCTGCTTTCTCATTGGCGGAAGATGGAAAAGATGTTTGCCAACCAGAATCCAGACCCGCTGGCTCCGCCGGCGCCTCAAGTGGAAATTGCCGACCTGTACTGGCAAACCGCCCAAATCGCCAACGACCTGTTCCGATTCCCGATGATCCAGATGGGGGCGTTCGCCTCCATGCCGCTGGACTTCGTCTGGCATTTCAATATGGAAACGGTCGAACAGTTCAACGGTGAAATGAACCGCATTTTAAAGCAGTTCGATTCCGCCGCCGCAGGACAGGAAGTCCATCTTCTGTGCGCCACCAAAACGGAAGTGCAGCGTCTGACTGACCTGTTCGCGGAAACGCAAACGGCAAAAGAAGGACGTTTGCTCTTCCACGTTGGATTGATTTCCAGCGGATTTCGGCTTCTGTTCTCTTCCCGTTCAGACGGCGTCCGACAAACGATTCTGTCTGCAGACAACCTCTTTTTGAGGGCGACAATCAAGAGAACGGTTTCCAATCGACGTCTGAGCAAAGCCATCGATTCCTTTTCCGAGCTGAGCATTGGAGACTACGTCGTCCATCTTGCTCACGGCATCGCCCGCTGCGCCGGAATTGAGATTCTCGAACATCAGGGCATGGTCGAGGAAAACCTCAAACTGGAATTCGCCGACGACGTCAATCTCTTCGTTCCGGTTTCCCGAATCGGGTTGATTCAAAAGTACGTCGGCGGAATTAAAGGCGCTCCGCCGCTGGCGAAAATCGGCGGGAAACGCTGGGAAAAGCAAAAAGAGCGCGTCGCCGCAGAACTGGAAGACATGGCGGGCGAAATGCTGGAAATTCAAGCCAAACGCAAAACGAATCCCGGCATCGCCTTCCCGGTCAATACGGAACTTCAAAAGGAATTCGACGAGTGCTTTCCGTACCAGGAAACGCCTGACCAGCTCACGACCATGGACGCCATCAACCAGGACATGGGCAGCATTGAGCCGATGGACAGGCTTCTTTGCGGCGACGTTGGATTTGGCAAAACGGAAATGGCGGTTCGCGCTGCGTTTCGCGCTGTCGAAGCCGGCTATCAGGTCGCGATCATGGTTCCGACAACCGTGCTTTGCGAACAGCATTATCAAACCTTTCGCGCCCGCATGGCGGAGTTCCCTGTCAGAATCGCGTCGTTGTCCCGGTTCGTTCCCAAACAGGAGCAGGAAAAAATTATCAAAGATATGCTCCTGGGCAAGGTCGATATTGTCATCGGAACGCACCGACTGATTTCCGAAGACGTTCATTTCTCCAATCTGGGACTGATTATTATAGACGAAGAGCAAAAGTTCGGCGTGGAAGTCAAAGAGAAGCTCAAACGGTTCCGCGCCTCGGTCGACGTCCTCACCATGACGGCAACGCCCATTCCCCGAACGCTCCATTCCGCCCTGCTGGGAATTCGAGACATCTCCAATCTGCAAACCCCGCCCGCCGACCGCGTCCCGGTCGAAACCCACGTCAACCGGTACAGCCCGGAACTTGTCAAGACGGGCATCGAGCGAGAACTGGCTCGAAACGGGCAGGTGTTTTTTGTCCACAACAAGGTTTACGACATCGACATGGTCGCAGATCGGATCAAGGAAATCGTCCCGGAAGCGCGCGTTGTTATCGGGCACGCTCAGATGGCGGAAGGCGAGCTGGAACGCGTCATGCGAGACTTCGTACTGCACAAATTTGACGTGCTGGTTTGTACAACGATCGTCGAAAGCGGTCTGGATATTCCCAACGCCAATACGATGTTTATCGATCAGGCGGACTGTTACGGGCTGGCAAACCTCCATCAGCTCCGCGGACGCGTCGGTCGATACAAAAACCGGGCGTACTGCTATCTGCTCGTCGATCCCCATAAAGTGATTTCACAAGTCGCTTTGAAACGCCTTAAATCCATCGAGGAGTTCAATCAGCTCGGTTCCGGATTTACACTCGCCATGCGCGATCTGGAAATTCGCGGAGCGGGAAACATTCTGGGAAAAGAGCAGTCCGGACACATCGCCGCTATCGGCTACGAACTGTACTGTCAGCTTCTGGAAGCCGCCGTCAGAAAGCAGAACAAACTTCCGCCCAAGACGCAAATCGACGTTTCGGTCGTCCTGCCGATGTCGGCGTACATTCCAGACTTTTACATTTCCGAACTCCGCCAGAAAATGGACTTCTATCGACGTCTTAGCCGCGTTTCGACTCTGGAAGACGTCGACGCTCTGGAGGCGGAACTGCGCGACCGATTCAACGCCCCGCCGAACGAAACCGTCAACCTGATTGAAATCGCCCGGCTGAGAATCATGGCGCATCAATTGGCAATCAACAAGATTTACACCGACGGAACCGATATTATATTTGAATTCGCCTCTCGAAGAAAATTCAATCGCGTTGTTGAGCAGTCAGGACGCCCCATTCGCGTTACCGACGACAATTTTGGCTATATGAAACTGGAAGACCGCGACAAAAACGCCGCGTATCTGCTGGCAATGCTCAAAAAAGCGCTGAAATCAAATTAGCAATTAGCAATTAGCAATTTGCAATTAGCAATTTGCAATTAGCAATTTGCGCTTCGCGGTCCTCTCGTGGTTTTCGATTAATAAAAAAACGGAGAGTTGAGAAAAATCTCAACACTCCTGTTTGCTCGTATTGACGTTCTGTCAAACCGGATGAAGAGGGACTCGAACCCCCGGTAGGAGAATCCTACAACGGTTTTCAAGACCGTCGCCTTCGACCACTCGGCCATTCATCCTGATATTAAATTGATTAGAAGCTATTATTGCAATATTTTTGAATTTGTCAAGGCGGGGGGCGGTGGCGAGGCGCCGCTGGGTGCGTTCAAAATTGGGGGGCATGAAAACATATAGTAAGGAAAGAGAACTAATCAACCCTCAATTGACCGCGACGACTGTCAACGTCTAACTCCCTATTCTCAAATATTTTTGGATAAAAATTTCTTCATAAGGGCTTTTGAAGTATTGTCAAAACCTTTACTTTATAGTATAATAATTAAGATGTATGGGGTATGAAGCCCCAGGTTCCTGGTTATCCACTGCAAGTTCAAATAACTTGCGGCTAACAGCCAGAGGCTGATTCCTGATTCCACATTCACTTGCACCATGTCCGCGCCTAAATCCTGCTTCAATCGACAACCGCAATACTCGCCGTATTGCTGGCAGCATATAATTATTCAGGCGCTGATGGCTGCAATAATAGCGTTTATCTTCACCGCAGAAACGTTTGCTCAAGAATCCAACTCTCAACCCACCCCTGCTGTCAAGGCGACTCAACAAACTCCAGACTCTGCAAACGACAATTCCGTTAACGCTTCTCCCAAAACAGAATCCAATACGCCAACCTCGGCTCCACAAAACAGTCCGTCAACAGCAGACGCCGAAAATCAAACGGCGTCGTCAGACAACAGCGACGATTCCCAAGAGACGGTATCGCCTGCAGAAGTTCTTGATTACATCCGAAAAAAGCGAGCAGGGAATGACGAAACAAACCAATCAAACGACGATTTAATTCTCGCTCAGTCCAGCGCATACGTTTTCCTGAGTCGACATAAAGTTCGAGACTCTTCAGAGAGCAATTTGGACAATTGGCTTTTATCGTCTTTTGAAGGCGCCTTGTATTTATCCGAAATTTTCCCCTCTTTTATTAACATATCGCCAGTAAAAATCAATATGGATTCCAATTATAAACATTCATCGAGTATAATCACCCCGGAACTTCCCTTGCTCAATACTTCGGATCGTACGCTGGCTATGAGCATCTATGTCAATTTACCAATTCCGGATTCCGTAATGGAATACATTATTGAAAACAACGATGATCTTGAAAGCTTAAAACCGACAACCAATATTCCAGTTACAGCGTCGCCTTTCAACTATATTATTATAGCGCTTGCATTATTAGGATTCTCTATTTTGGGGTATATAATTTACAGAATTATTGTTTGGGCGTTTATGCTGGATCAAAAACCGGAATACAATGTAAACAGCGAGACAACCGAAGACGTCGTTGCCCCAATTGACATGGACGCTTTCAGCGCATATTTTTCACAAACCACTCCGGATGTCAAAAAGGAATAGAGCAGACATTATGACAAAAACAGAAGACAATACAAAAAAAGACGGCAATACGAAGAAAAGCTCAAACTTTACCAGAAAGATTCTTATCGTCGCCATTAGCGTCGTTTGCGCGATCATTATCATTAAATTCTTTCCTCAGAATTCTGGGCAGTCTCCTGATCAGCCCAAAAGCCCAATTCAACTCGTTCCGGATCTTCCGCCGGAGGGCAGCATTCAGTCGCTTATGGTTCCGGAAAACGGCGACGCAGACGACATCTTGAAAAAACATCCTGTCAAAGAGAGAATGAACATTCTCCGAATGGACAAAACAAAGTTTACCGACAACGGGGCGAAGATTCTGCAATCCTATCCAGACTTAACCCAGATTCTCATTTCTGAAACGCCCACTGGCGATGACTGCGCCTATTGTATTTCTCAATGCCCAAAGATTCAGCGCGTTCGCATGGCGTCCACACAGTTAACGGACAAAGGGATGAAGTATTTCGGATCTATGCCGGAACTGAAAGATTTGGACGTCTCCTCGACAGCGGTTGGCAATCAGGGCGTGGAAAACGTTAGCTCCGCACCTCGACTGAGCAAACTCAACTTGTACTCCACTCAGGTTAACGACGGCGCAATGGACGCTTTTCTCAAGATGCCGAAACTGACGTGGCTCAATCTTGACAACACCGGCGTAACCGACGCGGGCGTTGCAAAACTGCAACAGATGAAAAAACTCGAATTTCTTCATCTGGGCAGAACCGTCGTTACAGACGCCTGTCTGCCGACTCTGAAACAGCTTACAACCCTCAAGACGCTGCACATTTCCAGAACAAAAATCACTCAAGCCGGGTTCGAAGACCTCAAAGCCGCCCTGCCGGAATGTGAAATTGTCTACTTTACAGAAGACAATCCCCACCCCCCTGCTTCACAGCAGGAAAAAAACGCAGAGAAAAAAGAATAAGCAAGCGGCGGCAAGCGGTTAGGATGAAACGAACAACCTCTCTAACCGCTTACTGTTCAAACCTTCGAGGGAGTTCAAATTTAGGGGGTATGAAATCATTTGTAAGGAAAGAGAACGCAGAGACCGCAGACTCTGCGTTCAAAGAAATCTACCGATAATCCCCAATCCAAGATTGATCGCACTCAAGCCCTTACGCTACACGCCTTCGTCCTGCTGGGGAATTCTGGTCAGAGTTGGAAGGGTAATAATAAACCGGGTTCCTTTCCCTTCTTCGGTTTGAAGTTCCACCTTTCCGTTATGGGCTTCGACAATTTGTTTTACTGTCGGCAGCCCCAGCCCAGAACCGCCGCGTTTTGTAGAATAAAAGGCGTCAAAGCATTTTTGAGCCACCGCTTTGTTCATGCCGGGACCGTCGTCAATAATCTCTAAAATGACCGATTCCGGTTCAGCATGGGTTCGAACCGTAATTCTTCCGATATTTTCAGATTTGGAGCTTTGAGAAATGGTTTCGTCTTGGTTAGCGTTCTTTTCTGCGCTATGACAAATCGCCTGCTGAGCGTTGATTAACAGGTTGAGCAACGCGCGATAAAAGGACTCTTCATCCATCATAACCGACGGCAAATCGTTTGCCAGATACGCCGACAGTTCAATTCCGGAATCCAGAGACGCCGGCATGAAGAAGTCCAAAACGCTCTGCACTACGCTGTTGAGATTGCCGGGACGAAGTTGTAAACTCCGGGCTCTGGCGTAGTTGAGGAACTCGTCCAGCAAATTTTGCAGCCGTTTACATTCATTCCGAACCGTTTCCAGTTTGATAGCAGTTCGACGCTCTCGCTGGGTTTCCGGCGGCGTGAGATCTTCCGCCATCAAATCGAGGTTTAGACGAATGGTCGACAACGGATTTTTAATCTCGTGCGCCAACGCCCCAGCCAGCCGGGCAATTTCGTTGTATTGGTTTATGAGTCGATTTCGAAATTCTTCTGCTGTTTCAGACATAATTACGGGTTGGAAAGTGTGTAGTAAGGATTAGAAACTAATGGGGACTTCTAATAATTGCTTTCGTTGTCAAGCGATGGAGTTTTTTTCGTCCGCACAGAGGAGAAAAGCCCCAGTATTAGACATACGAGTGGACTTTTCGACTCAAAGCGGACGGAAGAAAAGAACAAACTTGACTCGAAATTGAATAATTAGAAGTTCCCTAATGCTTTATATCAATTGACTGGCGTTTATTATACATAATTGTGATAAAATAGCGACCCCCGGGGGCGTTAAAATCCGACGTTTCCGCTTTTTTTGTTAGAAAAATCCATTGTGAAGGCGTCTAAACTATTGCAATTATCGATAAAATATACTATAATCTTATATAAACGGGGGTTTGAGGCGTTTAGCTGTTCAATTTCAGCTTTAAGCTGGCAGACCTGGGACAAGTAAAAAGTTCCCTTCTTACAACTCATATAACAATGATACAATTACCACATAGCAAAGCGCTTTCCAACTTAAGCCTCACGCCGCTTATCGACGTTGTGTTTTTGCTGATCATATTTTTCCTTGTGTCTTCCCAGTTTTCAGAGGAAGAGCGACGCATGGACATCAATATTCCTGAAACCAGCATCGCCAAGCCGTTGATCGAACAGCCCAAGGAACTCATAATCAACATTAATGCCGATGGAGAGTACTTTATCGGAGACAAACAGCTTTCTGCTGAAGAACTGATAAAAGCTCTTAAAATTCATTGGAACAGCAATCCTACCAAAAACAACGTTATCGTTCGCGCCGACCGCGATTGTCGATTTGAACCGATTTTTTTCTGCATTGACGCCTGTCGAGAAGTCGGAATAACAGATTACTGTGTAACCGCCAAAGCAAGAAAATAACCAGTTCAAGCGTCTTCGTCAAACCGTGATCAAATTTACCAACCAGCTTCAGAAATGACCGTTTCGCCTAATCACGCTTCATCGCCGACCAATTCCAGAACGCTGTCGTCTGCAAACAGCGTTCCGAATTCGGAATCCGCATACGAGGAAATCCTTTCTGAAAAGCGTTCACGTTGGATGTTCAGAGTTCAATTTTGCCTTTTCCTCAGCCTTGTGGCTCATATTGCTTTATTTGCCTACATACACGACAAATACATTCTCCTTAAAATCGTTCAGTCTGAAAGTATTCCGCTTGTAAACGCAGAAAAAGAAAAACCTCTTCCTATGCCTATACAAGAGCCCAGAACCGTTCCCGGATACGATGAAAGCCGGCTTGACTCGCCGGAAATTGTAGACAGCATAGAACAGCTCACCCCAACTTCTCCAGCGGAAGAACAAGAGTTTGACGACGAAAAAACGGAGCCTTCTTTTGACGAGTTCAACTCGACGCTTGTAGACGAATTTCAAACGCCGGACTCGCCAGAGCTGTCAGAAGAACCCAATGTAACGCCCGTAGCAATAAACGAGATCGAAGCACCGGCGGAAGACGTCCAACCTGACATCAGTCGAACGTATAATACAGAATTCAATCCGAGCAATGTAAAACAAAGCGAATCTGTTTCTGAACTTGCAAGCGCTCCTGCGTCAATCGATTACGAACTCCCGCAATCCGATTTTGGGTCGATGGGACAACTCGCCGTTTCATCAGATTCTGCAAGAGTTGTTCTCGACGCCGGGGAAGACGATATAATCCGTCCAACGTCAGACGATCCGACGATCATCGATTCGCCCAGCGACGATTTGTTCGCAGAATCGGGGAATCAAATCCCGGAACAGACGATCAGCTCTGTTCCAATCCAGATTCGTCCATCAGCGTCTGTTCAGCCAAACAGCTACATGTTAGCCAAAGAAACAGACATTCTTCAAAACGCCAGTTCGCCTGCACCCAAAACGCAAGCTCGAATAACAACTCCTACCGGACCGCGCGGACTTCCCCGCTCAAGTTACAATTCGCCTACGGCGTATAATGACCTGACAGCCAGAGACATTTCTCAAAGCATTATCCTTGATTCTCCTCAAACCTCAACAAGCGTTCCGGTTCCACGCGACTATAACTCAGGTCAGGGAGGATTAAACGGCAAAGAATTCAAAAGTCTGGAACCGCTTCCGGAATCAGACGTTTCTATAGACGCGCAGTCAGCCATAGCGTTAAATCGCACTGACTTCACGCCGTCAGAAGCCTTTATGAGGCGCGCGCCGTCATTACGAATGCAAACGATTGCCAGTTATGGCGGCGATACCGCGATCAACCAAACGATCGAAAACGGTTTAAAATATCTGTCCAAAACGCAGTGGCCAGACGGGCGATGGCGTTTTCACAGTCAGCCGCCTTCTGTTAAAGGCAATCCTCAAAACGGCAACATAAAATGCGATACGGCGGCAACCGCTCTGGCTTTGTTGAGCATGCTCGGCGCGGGGTATACCCATAAAGATGGACCGTATAAAAAAGAGATTCAAAAAGGACTTGAATTCCTGATTGCCAATCAGCAAACCACCCCTATCGTTGGAACCAACGGCGTTAAAGGCGCTATCGGAGCAATTTACGATCTAAACGACAATACCGAATCGCAATACAATTATCGCTCCTACGCTCACGCCATGTCAACAATCGCGCTATGCGAAGCGTACGGTTTAACTCACGACCCCAAGCTTTTACTTCCAGCTCGAGCGGCTGTTAAATACATCATTAACACTCAAAACAAGCAGCTGGGCGGATGGCGCTATGAAACTCAGGGACTGGAAGGTCAGCCTCATCTCGAGAGCGACACTTCTGTTACCGGTTGGCAGATAATGGCTCTTCGATCTGCAATAGCGGCAAACGTCCTCAAATCCGACGACGTTATTCCTTCGCTCAACTTAACGCAGAAATGGCTTGCCAGAGCGCAAAATCCAGAAACCAAACGTTACATTTACAATCCGTATAACGGGACAAATTCCCAGTATACGCACTGGAAAAAGATAACGCCGTCCATGACGGCAGAAGGTCTGTTTATTCAATGGTGCATCAATCCGGATTTGCTCGACACACAACAAACAATACCTTATCTACTCAATAATCTGCCAGGATTACAAGACGATTCCGATTACAGCCGAGACGTCTATTACTGGTACTATGGCACTGCTATCATGTTTGTTCAAAAAGGGCAGGAATGGAATAAATGGCAATCCGCCATCATGCCGTTATTGAAAGACTCGCAGCTCCCGCAGAGCGATCCATTTGCCGGAAGCTGGGATACAGAAAAACCAACGATCGATAAATGGTCTAACTACGGCGGGAGACATTATATAACCACGATGAATTTAATGATTTTGGAGATTTATACTCGACATTTGAGCCTTTATCAGTAAATTAGTAATGTGTAATTAGTAATTACGCAAAGCGCTCCGCCAGAACTGCAAAGCAGTTCAATATCAGTAGCCGTGGGGTTTTACCCACGGAATTAGCAATTACGCAAAACGCTCATCTAAAGATATTCCACATAAATGGACAGAGTAGATAAAAAGAAAAAAGCCATTCTGGAAGTATTGCAATCCGAGAACCGCCCGCTCAGTTCGACCGCTATCGCTCAGGCGTTGTCATTATCTGACATGGACGTTTCAGAACGCGCCGTGAGAATGTACCTTCAAGAACTGGACAAGGCAGGGTACACTCAATCCATTGGCCGTCAGGGGAGAATTCTGACTGCTTTCGGTCAAGAGCAACTGCACGATTTGCAGGCTCTCCAACGCGTCGGGTACATGTCGTCCAAGATAGATCAAATGATTTATCGAATGACGTTTGATTTGGCAAAACGCACAGGCAAAGTTATTGTCAACGTTTCTCTGGTTGACCCTCATATTTTTGCAGGATGCGTCAAAGAGATTTGCAATGTATTCGCCTGCGGTTATTCGATGGGAACGCTTGTTTGTCTCCTGGAACCGGGCGAACGCTCAGGAGACGTCTCTGTTCCGTACGATAAAATTGGATTTTGCACGGTTTGCACCATAACGCTCAACGGGGCGTTGCTGAAAAATGGAGTCCCGATGAAATCCCGTTTTGCCGGGCTATTGAGGTTTGAGAATCATCAACCGATTCGTTTTACGGAACTTATTCATTACGACGGCATCAGCCTGGATCCGTTAGAGTTGTTTATTCGAGCCGGTTTGACGGACTTCCGAAACGCGGTTCGACATGGAGACGGAATCGTCGGCGCCGGTTTTCGGGAAACGCCTGCGGAATCCCGACCCAAGGTTGAAGAAATCGGCAAAAAAATGAAAGCGATTGGTCTGGGATCGTATATTCTCGTGGGACGTCCAAATCAATCGCTTTTGGGAATTCCAGTTGACGATGGGCGAATTGGCGTCGTAACCGTAGGGGGATTGAATCCTGTAGCCGTCCTGGCGGAAAAAGGATTTCACGTCATTTCTCGCGCTCTGTCCGGTTTATTGGACTATGAAAAGCTGTATCCCTACACCCAACTTCCAGAAAAAATCAAGAAATTTTTATGATAAATGTTATAATCGAATCATATTCGCGTATTTAAATTATAGTTCAAACAACATACGCTACTAAACGCATATAGACGCATAAGCGCCTCAACATCGCTATTATGAATGACAATTTTATATATGAAGATCTATTAGAGAAGTCCATCAAGATTGCCAGAGTTATCGACGACAGCGTCGAACGCGACAACGCTTTATCCAACATAGCTCAAATTCAGACTGCCATAAATTGTCCCGACGACGCATTGGAGACAATCTCTCTAATTCGTTATGACGATATCAGAGCGGATGCAGTGCGAAAGTCTCTGGACAACCTGTTAGTGCGATATTCCTCAAACAATAAAAGTTTGCCGCAGTTGGATTTTTGGCTGGATAAACTCATGGAAGACACTATGGCTATTCCGGAACCGGAAATCCGATGTCCAAAGCTTCATACTATCAATCTGCTCATTTTATCGAGATTGGAAGATAAAGAAAAGGCGATTTCCATCCTTAAAATGACAAGGAGAGAATTCGCCCTGCTGGATAACGTCCGAAAAAGAAGCAAGTATCTTTTTGCCGTTTATCAAATGTTCCAGCAAATGAACGATCAAACTGAAGCAGTCTCCACGTTAAAGTCTATTCTGAAGCGAATTTCAGAATACAGACCAACTGTTGAACAAGGCGTAATGCTTGGCATGGTTGCTCATGAATACTGGAAAATGAAAGAACAGCAAGTTGCTATTGAATGCATTCATCACGCCGACAGCGCAAAAGCCCAGTCTTATGGTTTTTTGCAGCTGATTAAGCTGCTGGCTGTTAGCGGGAAAGTTGACGACGCGCAGCCATTCATAGATCTGCTGGAATCGGAAAAGCTTAAGGGCATGGGCATGCACTTTATTGAGATGGGAAAGTCCATCATCAGCCATGTTTCCAAAATGCCTGGAGCGATTATTAGCATTAACAAATCCCGGTTCTTCCGCAACGCGTCGAAAGATTATTACTCCAACTCAGAATCCGAAGGCAATCCACGACCCGTTTGGTGCGGCTTTACGGTTTCCATTACATCTGAAAAGATTACTCACCCGGAAACCGACGCTGATAACGCCAAACAATCGGACGAAACCAACGACGAAGAGGACTACGATTCCAATTCGGAAGAAGTCAATCTGGACAAGTACGATTGGGATAAATACGACTGGGATTCAATAAAAGAGAATCACAGAGAGCTGACCGATTTATGGAACGATAACGACGAAGACGATTTTGAAGAAGAGAATTCCGACGACGATAATTCTGATGAAGAGGACGAAGATGACGTCGATGGATATCTCGATTCCGAAGACGATGAAGACGAGGAGGATAATGAGAACAACGACGACAACGACGAGGACGACGAAGAC
>JAFSMW010000143.1 GCA_017447745.1 Thermoguttaceae bacterium | reverse complement strand
TTTGCGTCTCTGGAATTCCAGACGGGCGATTCCCGCTGCGCCGAGGTATCCGGCGTCCGACCCGAGCGAGGCGAATTCAATAACCGTGTTTTCCGCCAGAGTCGGGAACGTTCTGCAGCAGACCTCTTCCCGAATGCGTTGGATGAACTGTTCGCCCAAGGTCGAATTTTCGAGCTGAAACGTCATGCTGCCGCCGATAAGAATCCCGCTGGGGTCAATCGTGTGCATGAGGGAAATCAGCCCCAACGCGACGTATCGGGCGGTGTCCATAACAATTCTCATGGCGACGGCGTCGCCCTTTTCCGCCTCCTGAGCGACCAGCAGCGGTGTAACCTCTTCGCCGGCGCGAACGCGTTTTCTGAGCGTAGTCGGCTCGTTCGTTTTGAGGATGTCTTTCGTTCTCTGAATAACGGCAGTGGCGGACGCGTACGCTTCCAGATGCCCCAGCTGTCCGCAAGAGCATTTTCGGGCGTTTTCAGAGGAATCGATGAGAATGTGTCCGCACTCGGTTCCGTGCCCGTTTTCGCCCTCGATAATCAGGTCGCCGACGATAATTCCGCAGCCGACGCCAGTGCCCAGCGTGAGCATAACCATCGAATGGAACAGACGTCCGGAACCGACCCAGAACTCTCCGTAGGCGGCGGCAGAGGCGTCGTTGACAAACGAAACCGGCAAGCCGGACTGTTTCGCCAGCGTATCGCGAATCGGGAACCCGTTCCAGCCCGGGAAGTTGGTTGGATTGACCATCTTGCCGGCGGCGAAATCGAGAATGCCCGGCGCTCCCAATCCGACTCGGGCGATCTCCGACGGCTTCAGCCCCGCGTTGGAGATGAGTTTATGAATTGCGTCGCTGATTCTTTCGACAACGTCTTCCGGTCCCGCGTTGGAACACGTAGGCGTTTCCCCCCACGACACCGGATGTCCGCAGTCGTCAACAAGACCGATTTTCGTATTCGTACCGCCGAGATCGACCCCAATATAAAACGGAGGGCGCGCGTCGGCGATGGATATGTATTCGCGTTTTGACATGGTCAGGGAAGCGAGCGGTTGACTCGCCAGATTGAATTGTTTAAGAAAAGACAAACGGCTTGACCGTTTCGTCATTGAATTCTTCTCTTATATTATAATCAATTTACCACAAATAGAGAGAGTTGTCCAGAGCAGATTAGGCGGCGAGGGAGTAGGGAATAGGGAATGGATGGAAGGCGGTAATGGAGTGAGCGGTAGCGAACGGAATTACGCATTCGCCGTCAGGCGAACGGCAGTAGGCAGTAGAAAGATGGAAGGAGACAGACGCAAGCGAACGACTTTGAGTTACGCTTGCGTCAACTCCTCACTCCTCACTCCTAATTTCTAACTACGTTTACGAAGGAGCAACGCGACAACGCCCAGAACTAACAGCGCCCAAGTGGACGGTTCCGGAACGCCAGACCCTGGTTCTGGAGAAGCCAACGCAACCAGATAAAGACCGTCCGATTTGCCAGTCAATCCAAACAGGGTCGTGTAATTCGCCAACCAGGAATCGTAATTTCCTGCTGTAAATCCTTCGTCGGAAACGAGCTGATATTCCGCGCCGTCAACTGCCCATGCATCTGGGCCTTCGGCGCCAAAATATAATTCGATCATGCCATCGCCGGCAGAGAACGAATTGCCTTCGCCGAGAATGTTTAATACGTCAAAGCTGTTATCGTTGAACTCAAACAACGCCTTGCCGTTTACAACAGAAACGTTTCCCGTAACGTTAAGCGTTCCAACGGAGTTGCCAGGCGACAAGACGCCCCCGTTAACAAGCACGTTCCCGGTTAGGTATTCTTTCACGTCTAACCGACCGCCGGAAACGGTAAAGTCTTTCACGCACAGTTCGCCCGCGCTTGCGTCAAACTGAGCCGTTCCCTCTCCCGATTTGACAAAGGAGATATTTTGAAAAGACTTGCCGTCCGACTGGTTAGCAATGCCGTAAACCAGACCTTCGTATTTAGTTGTTTCGCCTTCTGGAACGTTGAGCGTAAAGGTCGCATCGGCGGAACCTCTGTTAATTATATTTCCCGTTCCCGTCAATCCAGCGAAGGTTTGATTATAGCCGTTAATATCAACCCAGCCATTATCTTGCAGCGTTCCGACGGATTCTCCGAAAGCGTTTTCCTTACCCATGACGAGCATATTGTAGCCGCTGTTGGTAATAACGTTTCCGGTAAAGTCA
Organism: Thermoguttaceae bacterium; assembly: GCA_017447745.1. Lineage (GTDB taxonomy): Bacteria > Planctomycetota > Planctomycetia > Pirellulales > Thermoguttaceae > RUG11551. The sequence goes on along the minus strand of JAFSMW010000143.1, from coordinate 22,163 downwards.
GAAGACGAGAAATTAGGAACTAACGGGGCAATTTGCGACAACGCCGAAGGCGCGTTGCCATTGGTTTCGAGGATAAAATCGCCAACGCCGGAAAGCGTACCGTTAAGCTGAAGTTTAGAATCGGGATTATTGTTCAAAGACCAGCCAACGTTAAAGGTTCCGGTCTTGCCTTCTTCAATAACAATAGCGTTATTAACGAGAGTTTCAGCGATTTTGCTGCCGTCCGAATGTTCGAGGTTCATAAGCGTACCGTCGTCCATGAAGATGGTTCCGTTGCCGGTAATGCCGTACGTTCTAAAACGACCATTGGTAATGGTTACAGTTCCCTCATTTTGAACAATCCCGCGAACGCTTGCCGCGCCTTCAGATGCTGGGAGATCGACCGTAAGCTGAGCGTTCGGAGCAATCGTCAAACTATTGACCGATTCCATAGCCCCAGCCTGAGCGTAGACGACTTCTCCCGCTTGAATACTAACGGTTCCTGACATGTCGTTGGCGTGGTCGAGAACCAAAACGCCGTCGCCGTATTTAGTCAGAGAGAGCGAACCGCCAATGTTGTCGGCGTACGTGTGCGTTACGCCCTCGTTCGGGTCGACGATTAACGTTCCCTCTCCGTTGAACGTTGAGTAAACGTCAAAATTATTGTTTTGCGTATTGAATGAAAGCGTTGCGCCAGAGTCGATAGTAACGTTTGACGCAACGAAGCTGGCGTCAGAACTGGTTGTAAAGCTGCCGTCAGAGAACGTCCAGTTTTCGCCGTTGAAATTGAGCGGCAGATACTCGCCGTCCGTCCCTTGGACTTTGGCGCCCATGCCGACGAGAGTCCCGCCAAATCCGTTGACCCCGCCGCCGTTGGCGCCGATGGTTCTGTTGAATCGGAATATACGAGCTTCAATCGTATAGGTTTCACCCGGTTCAAAGGTATATTCGCCGGTACTGGTTGCGAAGCTATAACTTGCTCCATCAATTGTATGAGCAGATGAGGTTGCCCAGTTCATAACGACGGTTCTATTCCCTTCGGAATCGGTAATCGCCAGATACGCGCTGTTGTGGAACTGATATGCGAAATCCAGCGTAATAGGCGCGTCTGTCGTATTGACGACTTTTGTCATCAACAGGTTTGTGTTGTTTTGATCGCCTGTAGTACTGCCCCAAATGTCCTCGGTGAAATAGGTGGCGGTATCGGCTGGAAGATATGCGGTATTGGCGATTTTATCCATATTGGACATGGGTTCCGGATTGGTGAAATAGGACTGGAAATCCTTATCTATACCGGTAAATCGCTGTCTGAAATACGTTCCGGATTGCAAGTCCGTCATCGGAACAGAAATTACTGTACCGCTTTCTGAGATGACAAACTTCGTGTTTTTCGTGAATTTATTGTCAGCATAAGCAAAAGCAGTCGTTTGCAAGTTGACGGTAGTCGCCATAGAAGCCTCCGACTTCGGCGCCAAAACGCCGCTGCCTTTGACGGTAATGCTTTGCGCTCCGGAGTTGTCGCCGGTAAGAACCAACGTTCCTTCGCTGACGACTAACGAACCGGTATTGGCGCCAGAAATAGTCAGCGTTCCTGTTCCCTGCTTCTCAACTGTCGCAGAGCCGGTAACTTTGCCGGAATACGAGTAATCGCCGTTGCCAATCAACGTCAGCGTTGCTGGAGTGGACGAGGTGATAGTAGCGCTTGTGGATTGACCGGAAATGCCAGCTACGGTTTCATTGAATCCCTTTAAATCGAACGTAATCGCTCCGGTTGTACCGTTGCCTTCGGCGTTCTTGCCAAGTACGACTTCCGTTGTGTCTGGCAGGACTCCGCTGTTTCCCAAATTGAGCGTAGCAGCGCCGTTCGTGTTGCCGCTGGATGAAGAAGCTCTCCATTGGAAGTTGCCGATGTAGGTTTTGCCTTGATAATCGTTCGCCGTATTGGTAAGAGTTACCGCGCCGTCGTAGACGATTTCCAAAGAACCAACGCCGGTAACATAGGCGTCAAAATTGCCGTTTCCGCCAGAAAGACGAATCGCGCCGCGTTCGCCCTTGCTGGCGTCGCCAACCAGATTGATGGTATAGCCTGCAAACGTCTGGTTGGTCATCAGGCTGCCGTGCTTCATATCAATCTGTTTGCTTGTTCCCAACGCTGCGTAGTTGTCAACGCGGACGGTTCCCTGTTCGATATACAAACCGCCAGTATGATCGTTTGTACCGGACAGAACGAATCGGCTGTTGTTTTCCTGGTTTTGCGGCAATTTAACAACGATGCGCGTATTGCCGGAAACCGTTTTATTGAACGTTTGCGCTGCTGTTAAATTAGACGCCGGTACAAAGGAAAGCGTAGACTGTTTTTCTGTATTAGTATTGGTTATATCGACATTATTGAAGTCGGTTGCGACGTTGGACGTATACGTCAAATTGGATCCGTTTAAATCCAGCGCAGAATTCGATGAAAGTTTTCCGCTTACTGTTAACGCGGTATTGGAGCCGAGATTAAACGTTCCGCCGGTAACGGCAAGGCTGGAAAGAGTAACGGTTCCGCCCGATACCGTTAAAGCGCCTGTTCCGCTTTTGGTTAAACTGGCGTTAGTAATGTTGCCTGCAAGCGTTTGATTTCCCGCGCCGGTAACGGTCAGATTGGTTACATTGGTTGCGCTGTTCCCGGAAATTGCGCCTGAATACTCGTATGACTTGCCGTCCGCGACGTTAATCGTCAAATTGGAAACGGCGGCAGCTCCGTTAGTAACTGCCGCATTTCCGGCGCCGTACAGACCGGCAATGGTTTGCGTCTTTCCATTGAGGTTAAGTCTTGCCGCGGAAGCGTTTGTGTATGAATAAGTGGGGTTTTGCGATTTACCGATTTCCACAACGGTTGTTGACGGCAGCGTGTTATCAGCGCCGAGTTCAAGATACGCATACAAGTTGTTTCCGCCCTGAATCGTACCGATTGACGTTACGCCGGCATAGTCATTGGCGCCCTTCATCGTTACAACGTTGTTGTTTTCGGTAATAATTACCAAATCGCCGCCGCCAGTAACTTTCTGATTCAGAACAATACTGCCGCCGCTGGCGCGCATGCCGCCAAAAGAACCCTCCGGAATTGTAACGTCAAAGTTGCAATCGCCATACGCCATAAAAACGGCGTTATCGAGAGTTAAGCCGCCAGAAAAACTGACCAACTGATTGTTGTTTGAAACAAACAGAATCCCGTTGTGCATTGCAACGCCGTTGGTAAAAGTGTTCCCGGTGTTGGAAAGCGTAAAGCGGTTATCGTTGTTGGTATACGATTGGTGCGTAATATCGACAAAAATATTGCCTGTTAACGCGCCGGAATAGGTGTATCGCGTTCCGTTGTTAAGAGGACGTACCACAATATATGACGGTACGTCTACGTTTGAGTTGGTATACGGGATGTCCCATGGTCCCGAGGAATTAACTATCACGTCCGAGCCGTCCAAATCTTGCTGAGCGGCAGCGATTCCGCCGAAGGCAAACGCGCTCAAAACGACTATGGCAGCCAACGCGCCGCATCGAAGTGCATTATGGAAACGATTCATCGTGGATTTAACGCTATTGAAATCCATTGTATTCTCCTGAGATGATTAGAGAAAATCGTGGAATGTTGAACTGTAATTTTTGAACTGATAATCTCATAAAATTACAGATTAATATACTCTACTATAATATAAAGTATAATCAATATTTCCCATTTTGTCAACGCGCTGGAAAAATTTTTGAAAAATAATTTGAGAATTATTGCAGGAACATCCCGCATAAAAGGAATATATTAGCTAGCATAGACGTTATGCGAGAGTTCTCTGGAGAAGGCTCTGTTGTTTATTATTTCGAATAATAGTTTTGCGTCAATACTGTGTCAAGTGCAAGCGAAAAGTCGCCACTTGAGGTTATAACATATTTCAAGACAAAGAGTTATGGAATCACTTATGGCGCTCGCAAATTGAGGATAATACATTGCGGCTAAAGTCCGTGGGTTGAAACCCACGGCTATTACAATTGAACCGCTTCGCGGTTCTATGCGGGCGATACGCCCGCGAACCGGGCTCAACCAAGTGCAAGAGCGATACAGAGCGCGTCTCCGCATGAGATTTTCCTGCTCTAGTTATCCGCTTTGCGGACATCCTCCGCGTCTCTGCGCCTCCGCGTGAGCTTTATCTATGCGCGGTTGAACTTTTCCTTCGGCTGTTTGCAGCGCGGGCAGCGCCAGTCGGCAGGAAGGTCCTCGAACGCGACGCCGTCATGTTCGGCGGGATCGTAGACAAATCCGCAAACCGAGCAGACGTATTTGCCGCTGGGCGTTTTGAACACGATTTCGCCGGGCGGGATTATCTCAGGCGGATTGTTGAGATCGACAACGCGTTTCGCTTCGAGGCTTTCCAGAGCTTCCGGCGTGTGAGTTCCAAGCCATACCGTTGGACGGGCGCTGACGAACGCGCGGACGCGGTCGAGCGTTTGGCGGGCTGCCGTCTGGTCTTCAAAAACGACGGAGAGTTTGTTCTCATAAAGCGCGGTATCCGTATAGGTAACGTCGCCGTGAATGAGATAGAAAAGCCCGTCAGATTCGACTGCAACAATGCAGTTGCCTTTGGTATGTCCCGGCGCGAAAATATACGTTACGCCGTCCGCGATGCGCTGGGATTCCGGGAACTCGTAGTACGGACCATCGGAGAAGGTCGCAACGGTTGGATTGTACGGTTTAATCTCGTCCGACGCCGCTTCGTCAGCGGAACAGATAATCTCCGCGTTCGGAAAGGCGCGAAGTTCGCCGGTATGATCGGCGTGTTTGTGAGTGATGAGGATTTTTGAAATCTGTTCCGGTTTGTAGCCGAGGTCAGCAAGGGCTTCCAGGTACGGCTTTACGGTTGTCCCCAAATAGATGGTTGAGTCCTTGTCGGGCGCCGTTTCGGGGAACTCGGCAGGCAGTCCCGTATCGACCAGGATTACCTCTCTGCCGGTGTCAATTACCCAGTTTTGAAGGCAAGAACGGTATTTTACCGACGGGTCAAGATCTGCCGCGCCTTCGCCGCCAAGGGCAAACGGACGAGTCATAAAGCCGTTTTCAGTAAAGCGGACAGGTTTAATTGTAATGCTCATAATGTTGTTTCCTTCTCCGATTTCTAAATGAGGGTGGCGAGGTAGTTCTGGAGACCGATCTTGGCGCAGAGTTCGAGTTGACCGCGAAGCCAGTAGAGGTCTTCCTCTTCGTCAGCCAGATAAGCCTTGAGGATGTCGTATGTGAGCGGGTCGTCCGCGAGAGTGAGCGCGCAGTCGCGAAGCATCGGGACGCCCTTCTCCTGAATCGCGAGGTCAGCCTTGATGTATTCGACGGGGTCTACGACGATCTCGCGGCTCTTGCAGCCTTCGAACACGGGCGTACCGCCGAGATCAAGGATGCGTTCCTGCATCTTCTCGACCCAACCCATCTCCTCGGCATAGTGGGCGAGGAATTTGTCGCCGAGCTTGGCGAAGCCTTCCGCTTTGAGAGCCTGACCCTGGAGGCGGTGAACGATAGCGCCTTCGGTGAGACCGGTAACGAAAAATTGAAGAGCGTCGATTGATTTTTTGGTTTCCATGTTAGACTCCTTTTTGGTTAATGGTGATGGCAGTTCGACCCGTTACGCAACGGACTCGACGAGGAGGTTGTTTTACCGCCTCGGCGACGGCGGCGTCTGTCGGGTATCCGGCAATGATATGGGGGGGATTTCTAAAAAAATTCAAAATCCCTCATAATTTTTATTTTACTCTATTTCTATTCGTTTTACAAGGGGGAAATTTTACGCTGTATTTTCCCCGGGCACACGCAAATTTTTCTTGCGAAGATAGATAAAATGAATATAGGATTGCGTCTCGAAGAGACGCCATTTCTATAACCGTCGACTTTAGTCTACGGACGGCGAAACGATTACCCCTCATATCTAATCGAGTCAGTCCCTTTTCTTCCTCTCCCTCACGCCAGGCGTGAGGGAGAGGAAGAAAAGGGTATTTATCGATTTATTTTTTTTAATCTTTAAGTTCGTGGGTTAAAACCCACGGCTAGACATATTCAACCGCTAACGCGGTTGGGCGGCAGGGGACTGCCGCCAGCCGGACTCAACCATATGCAATTGCAGGAAAAATTTGCGTGCACCCTATTTTCCCCGATTTTAATTAAACAATAAAAATCATTTCAATTCCGCTCCACAGGAAAACGCCTTGGCGACGACTTCTCCCATGAGTCGATAAACGTGAGCGCAGGAATCGAAACAGATCGGTTTCATCTTGTCCGCGTCGGGTTTGCCGTCTGTCATTGCAGACTCTTCAACGGCGCAGTTGACGATTTTGCCGACGACGCAGCATTTGCTTTCGTTCATCGATACGAGCGTGCATTCAAGGACAAGCGGCAACTCGTTGATAACAGGCGCGTCAACGAACTCGCTTTTAACGGTTGTGAATCCGCTTTTAGCAACCTTGTCCGGCGTTTTGTTTCCGCTTACGATGCCGAGGTAGTCGCAAGACTTGACCGTCGACGCGGTTCCGAACGCGACCGTAAACGCCTTTTTGGCGGCAATGTTAGCCCACGTTTTGTGAGCGGTGTCAATGCAGATGGTAATCTCGTCTTCCAAGGTGATTCCGCCCCAGGCGGCATTCATGACGTTGGGCGTCCCGTCCTCGTTATAAGTACCGATAATCAATACCGGCATCGGGAACATCAAATTTTTCACTCCGAGGTTTTTCTTCATTTTGTAAATCCTTTCTTGTCAGTCAGCGTCTTGCCGGGGATACCGTTTACAAATAGATATCAGAAAACAGAATTCTCCTGAAATCAATAATATGATACCGCATTACCAAGCATTGAGCAAGGGGGGCGTGAAAATATTTGGGGGATGCCGAAATTTTCCTGTAAAAACTGATAAGATAAGAAACAGAATCGCGTCTCGAAGAGACGCCATTTCTATAACCGTCGACTTTAGTCTACGGGCGGCAAAACGCTTCCTACTCCTTCCTGATCGAGTCAGTTTCCTTTCTTTCCCTCCCGGCGCCACAGGCGCCGGGAGGGAAAGAAAAAAGGGTATTTGTCGATTGTTTTTTCGTTTTTCTTTTAGTCCGTGGGTTAAAACCCACGGCTAGAAATATTGAACCGCTAATGCGGGTCTATGCGGGCGATACGCCCGCGAACCGGGCTGAACGGAGTTTGTCTGCGGGGCAGGGAGCGGCAGGGGACTGCCGCGAGCCGGCTCTACTGTGTGCCTGTGCGGGTCAAAGCGTAACTACGTTCGCTGCGCGAACTCCGTTACCGCCTTTCATTCTTTGACGGCTTTGCCATCAAACAGGACTCCGAGGGCGGATCCCATCCGGGGAAGTGTATCGGCTAATGCAATACGGCATTTCACCCTTCGAACATCCATTAATCAATCGGCGCGAATCCGTTTAATCCGTAAAATCCGTGTCTAAACTGACCCGCGCATGACCATTGAGGGCGGACGACACGCCCGCGAACCAGAAGGTCAGATGGGCTTTTTAAGAAAATCTAAAATATCCCAAAATTTTTAAAAATACTGACCGACAGTCATTGACTTCTAGTCAATATCTGCTATAATAGGCTGTATGGAAACTGAAAATGGAACTAAAACTCTGACGAAGAGACAGAAATCGGCGCTGGAAACGCGCAAAAAGCTGCTGGAGAAAGCCCGGGAAATCGTATGTCAGCGGGGGCTGTGTCATGTTACGGTTGAAGAGCTGACGGCGGCGTGCGGCGTTGCCAAAGGGACGTTTTATACGTACTTTCGGCAAAAGGAAGACATCGTCTACGCGCTATGTCGAGAGACGTTTGCCTGTATTCGCGACGATGCTCTGGCAAGCAAGGGGGCGTTCCTGGAACGTCTGCAAATATATATGGAAAAGTTCTCCAAGTATATTGAACAGACCGGTCTGAAGCTCTGTCAGGAGTGGATTCGCAATACCGTTGAACCGGAAGACCTGACGACGTCTAACGGTTACGACAAACTCCTTTTTGATTTGGAGTCCATTAAAGCGCTTCTGCAAGACGGCGTCAAAAAGGGGGAAATCGTACCCGAGGCGCCGATTGACCAGATAGCTCACGCGCTCAATGGCGTTTTGTACGGTCAGATGTTATCCTGGGCAACGTCCAACGGCGAATTTGTTTTTTCGGTTCAAACCCGCGAATATTGCAATCTGTTTCTCAAGTGGGCGTTGCAGCCCTGGCTGATTGAGAAAGATTGCAATTAAAATGTTTACTACTTTTAGGAAATTCTTTTATAAAAAGGAGAAACTATGCAATACGTAAAATTTGGAAATACTGGAATGGATGTTTCTCGCATTTGTTTGGGAATGATGAGTTTTGGCAAACCGGGGAAAGAAAACGGCGTCTTCCCGTGGGCGAAAGATTATGACGATGCCAAGCCAATCTTTAAACGAGCAATTGATCTGGGTATCAACTATTTCGATACCGCTAACGTCTATCAGATGGGAACGAGCGAAGAGATTACCGGCAAACTCATTCGCGAGTTTGGTCTTAACCGGGATGAAATCGTGGTTGCAACCAAAGTGCATTTTGACATGCGTCCTGGACGTCCCAACGGCGGCGGCTCGTCCAGAAAAAACATCTTGGCGGAAATTGACCATTCATTGCGCCGCCTGGGCATGGACTACGTAGACGTGTACCAGATTCATCGGTTGGACGCCAATACGCCGATGGAAGAGATTATGGAAGCGCTGCACGACGTCGTCAAAGCTGGAAAAGCGCGCTATATTGGCGCGTCGACAATTTTTGCGTGGCAGCTGGAACGCATGCAGCAGATTGCCGAACGGAACGGCTGGACGAAATTCGTTTCTCTTCAGCCCCAGTACAATCTGATTTACCGCGAAGAAGAGCGGGAAATTCTGCCGTTGTGCCGTGATCGAAAGATGGCTGTTGTACCGTGGAGTCCGCTTGCCGGCGGACGCTGCACACATCCGTGGGGAACGAAAACCGCCCGGAACTCGATTGATGAAGTTTCGCCAATGGTTTGGAGCGCAACAGACGCTATCGATAAAATCGTTGTTGACAATCTCGAAAAGGTAGCAAAAGAACATGGTCGAACCATGGCTCAGGAAGCCTTGGCGTGGCTGCTTTCCAAGCCGGGCATTACCGCTCCGATTGTAGGAACAACGGCTGTTGAACATGTCGAACAGGCGGTTTCCGCTCTCGACGTTACACTCGACGACGACGAAATTAAAGCTCTGGAAGCTCCATATCAGCCGCATATTAAAACCGGCGCTTTTTAATTATTGAAACGTTTTGTAAGAGCATATTTAGGAGACAAGTTATGGAAACAAGAAAACTGCGAGATTTGGAAGTTTCAAAAATCGGTTTGGGCTGCATGGGAATGAGCCACGGGTACGGCGACCCGGCAGACAAGGACGAAATGATCAAGCTGATCAGACGCGCCTATGACAATATCGGCGTAACGTTCTTCGACACGGCTGAGTGTTACGGTCCATACTTAAACGAAGAACTTGTGGGCGAAGCCCTGGAACCGTTGCGGGACAAGGTTGTAATCGCAACCAAATTCGGCATTACGCTCGATAAAGAACATCATCAGGTTTTGGATTCTCGTCCTGAAACAATCAGGAAATCGATTGAAGGCTCATTAAAAAGATTGAGAACCGATCATGTTGATTTGTATTACATGCACAGGGTTGATACAAAAGTTCCTATTGAAGATATTGCTGGCTGCCTGGGCGAACTGATACAAGCTGGCAAGGTCAGAAACTGGGGGTTGTCCGAAGCCGGAGTTCAAACTATCCGCAAAGCAAACGCTGTAACTCCTGTTACCGCGATTCAAAGCGAATATTCAATGTGGTGGCGAGAACCTGAAAAAGAATTGCTTCCTGCTCTGGAGGAATTGGGAATCGGATTTGTGCCTTTTTCGCCTCTTGGCAAGGGTTTTCTGACCGGCGCAGTCAAGTCTGACGCAACATTTCCCGCCAATGATTTCAGAAGCGTTGTTCCTCGCTTTTCAAAAGAATGTTTGGAAGCAAACCAGAGGTTTGTTGATTTCGTTGTCAGCATGGCTCAACAGAAAGGGATTACCCCAGCTCAATTGGCGCTGGCGTGGGTTCTTTCACAAAAACCGTTTATTGTTCCGATTCCAGGCACGACTAAAATGCATCGACTGGATGAAAATATGAAATCTGCTGAAATTGTTTTGTCGGCAGAAGAAATTCAAAGCCTTAACGATGAGATTTCAAAAATTGAAATCGCAGGCGACAGGTATCCAAAAGAATTGGCTTCACGAGTAGGGAGGTAAACAATGAAGAAATTGTCAGCGCTGCTTTCAGCGTTTTTTGCGTTGGCGCTGGGAACGAGTTTTGTCTTTGCCGACGAACGCAGCGAAAACGCACAGGAGAATCAAACCATATCAAATAAAATCGTTCAAACTGCCGGGCGAGACAATTTGGGTTCGTTTGCGCCGGAATTCGCCCATTTTAACGACGACGTCTTGTTTGGCGAGAACTGGAACAATCAGGACATTTCGCTTAAAACGCGGTGCATCGTTACGGTGGTTGCGTTGATGTCGCAGGGCATTGCAGACTCGTCCATGAAACATCATCTTCAAAACGCCAAAAACGCTGGCGTTACAAGAGAAGAAATTGCCGCGGTGATTACACATACGGCGTTTTATGCTGGATGGCCCAAAGCCTGGGCGACGTTTAATCTCGCAAAAGAAGTTTGGGACGAAGACGCCCCAGCGCTGACAGAAAAGGATAAATACGCCAAAACCATCTTTTTCCCAATTGGCGAACCGAATACGGCGTACAGCAAGTATTTTATCGGTCAAAGCTATCTTGCCCCCGTTTCAACAGAACAGGTCAAGATTTTTAATGTTACATTTGAGCCGAAATGCAGAAACAACTGGCACATTCATCACGCTGTGTCTGGCGGCGGTCAGATACTTATTGCCGTCGGCGGCCGCGGTTATTATCAGGAATGGGGCAAAGCTCCGGTGGAACTCAAACCAGGCGACGTTGTCAACATTCCCGCCAACACAAAGCATTGGCACGGCGCCGCTCCCGATTCATGGTTCTCCCATTTAGCCATTGAAGTCGACGGAACGGACGTTTCCAACGAATGGCTGGAACCGGTTTCAGATGATGAGTATTCTGCAGCGTGTTCACCCCTTACCGATAACTGACATAAATTATGTTTCGAGAAATGAGACGCGCCAAGCAGCGTCTTTCCGACGAGGAAGCGTTGAACGTCCTCAAAACCGCCAAACGAGGCGTTCTTTCCATGACGGGAGACGACGGCTGGCCGTACGGAATTTATCTCAATCCGTATTATAACGACGCTGACGGGAGAATCTACTTTCATGGTTCCACAATTGGACATAAAGCCGATTCTCTCCGCAAAGATAACCGGGTTTCCTTTACCGTTATAGACGAAGGAACGCAGGACGTCGGCGGCTGGGCGTTTACATTTCAAAGCGTGGTTGTATTCGGACGCATTGAATTTGTTTCCGATCATGAATTCGCTATTCAGATTTGTCGTCAGCTGGCGAGCCGGTTTAATCCCGATGAATCGGATATAGAAGACGAAATTCGCCGCGCCGGGAATGCCGTCCAGGTTTTGGCTCTCGTTCCTGAACATATTACCGGGAAACGGGTTCATGAAGCGTAGGAATTGAAAAAATCTAAAACGTAACAGGTTAGCAAGAAACGCTGCCATTTTTTAAGGAGTCAGTCAAAATGAAAGTATTGATGTTAAACGGAAGCTGTAACGTTGACGGTTCGACCCGTTGCGGTCTGGACGTTATGGCTCGAACTTTTGCCGAATGCGGCATTGAAACGGAAATTGTCAATGTTGGAAACAAACCTGTTCAGGACTGTATAGGCTGCGGCAAATGCGGCGAAAAGAAACAGTGCATTTTCTCCAACGACGCGGTTAACGAATTCGTTCAAAAGGCGTACGACGCTGACGGGTTCGTCTTTGCGTCTCCGGTTTACTACGCTCATCCCAGCGGGCGCGTCCAGAGCTTTTTGGATCGCGTATTCTTCAGTTCAATGTCGGCTGACCGCTATGTTGCGTTCAAGCACAAGCCGGGCGCGGCTGTTGTCGTTGCGCGCAGAGCGGGTACGTCCGCCTCGTTTGACGTTCTCAATAAGTACTTTGGAATTGCCAAAATGCTTGTTGTCGGCAGCACGTACTGGAATGAATTCCACGCTCTGACAAAAGACGACGTTCCGCAGGACGAAGAAGGCGTTCAGACGCTGGAAAATCTGGCGCGACACATGGCTTGGCTGATTAAATGCCTCAAAGCCGGACGCGACGCTGGAATTCCTCTGCCGGACATTCGGGAAGAGGTCTTTACCAATTTTGTTCGTTAATTTTGAAAGGATAAATCATGAACTTTCTGAAAGGACTTTTTATTATGTTGACTGTCGCTGTTTTGTCCAGTACCGCCGACGCGGCGAATAAAGCTATTGTCGTTTATTTCTCTCACGCCGGCGAAAATTACGGCGTTGGAAACGTTACGGAAGGCAACACGGCAAAAGTCGCCAAAGAAATTGCCCGATGGCTCAACGCAGATATTTACGAGATCAAAGAAGTCAAGCCGTATCCGACAAAATACGACGCGTGCGTCGATTTGGCGAAAGAAGAACAGCGGCGCAACGCCCGCCCGGCGATTGCGGGTCAGCTGCCGGACTTGTCCTCCTACAAGGTTATCTTTCTCGGATACCCCAATTGGTGGGGCGACTGTCCGATGATTGTCTATTCTTTTTTAGAGAAGGAAAACGTCAACGGAAAGATTATCGTTCCGTTCTGCACGCACGAGGGGTCTGGACTGGGCGCAACTGCCAGCAATTTGAAGAAACATTTCCCCGAGGCAAAAGTCATCCAGAACGGTTTGGCGATTAAAGGCACGATTGCTCAAAAAGACGCTAAAACAACGGCAAAAGCCGTCGAAACGTGGCTCAAAGCGATTAAGGCGATAAAGTAGTCAAAGAACGCAAAAAATGAAAGGCAGGCTTAGGCGAGCCACGGGTGTAAACCCGTGGGCGTGAACAAAGCGAACGTAAAAAATAGCGGTAACGGAGCGCCCGTTAAAGCCTCACGCGAAGTCCGCAAAGTTCGCACAGTTTTAAAGGTCGTTTGGGAGACGTTGCGTCCTTTGTGGCAAAAAAATATTTAAGGAGAGAGTGAGCAACCAACGGGAGCGGTTATAATACGTCTCCCGCAGCAGCGAGGATCGGGAACGGCGCCTCGCCGTCCGCCTGCAGGTCTTGACGATTTCTTTTCTCTACGTATAATAAAATGATGAGAGCAGGCGTTTCGCCGCTTTCATATAGTCTTAACGAATACCGTCTGTTTTGCATTTAGAAAGGAAAAATCATGAACTTCTTGAAAGGACTTTTTGTCGTTTTAACCGTTGCGATGCTGTCTGGTACTGCCGCGGCGGCTGATAAAGCTATCGTTATTTATTTCTCCCACGCCGGCGAGAACAACGGCGTCGGATTCGTCCAGGAAGGCAACACGGCGAAAGTCGCCAAGACGATTGCCCGACGGGTCAATGCGGATCTTTACGAAATCAAAGAAGCCAGACCGTACTCGCCAAAGTTTGAAGCGTGCGTTGGTCAGGCGAAAGAAGAACAGCGGCGCAACGCCCGCCCGGCGATTGCAGGACGGTTGCCGGATTTGTCCTCCTATAAGGTTATCTTTATCGGATATCCAATCTGGTTTGGCGACTGCCCGATGATTATCTATTCGTTCCTGGAAAAGGAAAACCTCAACGGCAAGATTATCATCCCATTCTGCACGCATGAGGGTTCCGGACTGGGCAAAACCGCCCAAAATTTACAGAGACGCTTCCCCCGGGCGAGAGTCGTCCAGAAAGGCTTGGCGATTAAAGGCACAATCGCCCAAAAAGATCCCAAAATGACGATGAAAGCCGTTGAGATGTGGCTTAAAGCGCTTAGAATAATTAAATAACTGGATAAGCATTTATAAGGAGATCAACCATGAACAATGCATTAGAATTTTTTCAAATGACGCCGCATAAGAACTGCGCTCAATCGGTCGCAATGGGCTGCGGGTTTCCCGAACTGGAAGAAGAGCTTTCCAAGTGCGGGGGCGGCCGCGCTCCCGGCGGACGCTGCGGCGCTCTGCACGCGGCGTTAAGAATCACGCCGGAAGACAAACACGAAGCTATTATCCAAGGCTTTGTTGCTCAGACCGGCTCGGAACTGTGCAAAGAAATTAAAACGGTCTGCAAAACGCCGTGTACAAAGTGCGTTGAAGTCGCCGCCGCGTTAGCGGAAAAAGCGCTTGGGAGGTAGATCATTCAAGCCCTGGAAAAATCTCACGCGGAGCTGCGGAGAAGCGGAGTTTTTTTAAACACGAAAAACACGAAATAAGCGAAAATTACGAAAGATATAGAATAAAAATATTCGTAACTAAATAATCCTTTAAAATAATCCTTTTGTGTTTTTCGTTCTCTTCGTGTATTTCGTGTTTAAAAAATATTGTGAGCAGGCGACACGTCCGCGAACTGGGCTGATCAAAGCGCTATTGGCAATAATTCCGGGGGCTAACGCACCCCGGCTCGCCTAAGTTTGTTATACTCTCTTATAGAAAATGCACCGCTGAACGTATGGTCATCGGATCCGTCGGCATGTCGGCTGTGAGATAAATATATGCTGGCGTATCGTCGCAGCAGTCTAAAATAATCTGAATGGGATTCGGCTGTTTGAATCCCATGTCCATACAGGGTTCGTGCCCTGTAATGAGGAAATTGGCTCCGATCCCGTCAGCAAAAGCGCGGGCGTTGTCTTCAAAATAATCTCTCCCCCAAACCAGACGGGAAAACTCTCCATTATAGGAAAAGTCCCGTTCCTCAAGGGGACGGTCAAAGAATGAAAAATCGTAGGGATAATTTGGACAGTCAGAGGGAATGGAATGAGCGAAAAAGACGTCGTTTTTCCATCGAACCGCGACCGGACACGACCAGAACCATTTCGTCATCCATTCATGAACCTGCCAGGCGTTGGCAGTTCCGTATCGATACTGAAGCCCTCGGGCAAAAAGAATATTGAGCAATTTCCCCCGTTTGCGAATGGGGAAATTGGTCATTTCCGCCATTTCATGATTGCCCAAGACCAGATGAACCCGACCTGGATACTGACAGACCATTTTTGCGACGTCTTCCACCAGCAGATGCGACGCGCAGCTGCCGTCTGGATAAGAACTGCCACCGTGACAGAGTTCCTGAAAAACGATGTGTCGGCGAGGATTGTTCCCCAGATCAGCCAAATCGCACAAATCGTAGAAGTTCCCTCTATGCCCATGCAGATCGCCGGTAAAAATAACGTCTGACGCATTGGACTCGTCTAACCAGACAACGCTTCCCTCGCGTCCGGGCGCATTATAATTATACACCGACGCCTGAGCGTATTGAACCCGAAGAGAATCAAGGAAGGAATCCATGGAAATGAACTATTCGTACTTCAATTAACAACAAGGGAACAAAGGAGGAAGATGTTTCCTGACCATTGTTCCCTTGCAGCAGATTTATGCGTTTAACCCGCTAACCAAATATCATGGATAGTTGTTGTCGATATTGTCAATAACAATGGCGGGCTTAAGCGCCGAATCCGTTGAAGTATTGCAACCCTGGTCGTTGGGGCACATAATCATCTTATAAGTATTGTACTGAATACTGTCTTTAAGAGGGAGAACGTGGTTGTCTGCGAAGGCGACCAATGTAATGCCTTTGTGTCGGCTGGACGGACGAGCGATTTTGATATTGTTTTCTGTACTATCCATAGAACGGTTGATGTTATACTGTTTAGAGTTCCATGCCGTATCGTTTGTATACATAATACAATCCTGGAATTGCCCCTGATCGGTTCTCCAGTCTGCGCGGTTGTTGCTGTTTTCCCCAACCAGAATTGTGTTGGCAGCGCCGTCTACGATTTGGCTGGCGCCAATCTTGAGGTCGTTTTTGGCAGAACCGGTTAAATCGAACGAAAGACCGGTAATACGCCATTTTTTGTCAGTTCCTACAGCGCCTTCCATACCGCCGTTGATTCGGTAGGACTGCTTGCATTTAATACGGGAGTCTGACGGGCAGTTCAAAACAGACAAATGCGGCGTTTCTGTAATGACGCTACTGTTGCCAGTAGCGATCGTTTTGTAAAGGTCGCCGTTGCCAAGCTGTTCCAGAATGGCAGTATACCATGAAATCGTCTGCCCGCGAAATTGGCTTTTATACCCAGGAAAATAATTTTTCGAGGTTTCGTAGTTAATCAATGCAGTGGAAACGTTTCGCAGGTTTTCCTGACACTGGGATTGACGAGCCAGGTTTTGCGCGTTCATAACTGCCGGCATGATCAGCCCGACCAGGATGCCAATGATGGCAATAACAACCAGCAGTTCAACCAGCGTAAAGGCGCGACGGGAAGAAAAACGGAAATTTTCAGACTTACAATTCTGAATGTTTTTCTGCGTTACGGTTTTAAAAGTCATTGTTCACCTCAAGTTTTAATTATTGGTTAGTCTTGCCCGAAGTTTATTATCGTATTTAAACAGTCCTTTATATTGGTTTGAGGATTTTATCCTTGAACTGTTGATCAACCTGCGGACTGTCGTAAGAGTTTTCCTGCATTCTGAAATGAATAGAAATCTCTATACTCTATTTTGTATCATTTTTACAGATTCTACCAGCCCCTTTCGGCTTATTTTTTAAGATTTTCGAAAAAATTTTTGAAATTTTCTGAAATATAGCGAATTTTTAGTCCAAATTAACTGGACAAGAGCGATTTTTTATGCAAAATAGGAATAGTTGCAATAGCTTCTAGCTACTAGCCTTTAGCTCCTGGCTTTAAATATCATCTACTGGCATTAAAACTATCGGTATAGAGCTTTGGAACCTCAAGCTAATAGCTAGCGACTAATAGCTAGCGGCTTTTCCTCAAATACGGACTTGCCAGAACAACATAAAACAACCGTTTTCCCCATTTTTTCAAGGAGAGCTTGATAATGTTCAAACAGATTTCCTTAAACCGTCAACAATCGACGGCGCTTCACAAACATTCAATTCGTACAGCTTTTACGCTGGTCGAGTTGTTGGTTGTAATTACCATTATCGGCATGCTTGTTGCGATCGCCATTCCAGCAGTTACCGCTGCGCGAGACCGCGCACGACAGGATAAATGCATCAGTAATATCAAACAAACAAACATGGCGACATTGGAATACGTTACCCGCTATACTTATTTTCCCGGCTGGAAGAATCAGTACCGCGGCGTAACCAAAACCTCTAACGTTGTAACCGGTTCCTGGGTTTCCGCGTTGCTGCCGTTCTTTGGCGAAGGCGCGCTGGAAAAGAAATGGGTCGAAGGCGAACAGGATACCGCCTGTCTGTTGTATCTGATTTGTCCTTCAGACGTTCGTCCGGATAAAATAGATCCGCATCTGTCTTATATTGTCAACTGCGGCAATACAACAGGTTCAAGCCGCGATGCTGGCATTTTTCTTAATCTTGAACCTACAAGCTCCAACAAACGCCCCGCCAAACAGACTTTGGACTTCATTTCATCCAACGACGGCGTTTCCTCAACGATTATGACGTCAGAAAACAATCAGGCGTACATGTGGGGCAAAGACGCCAATATTTCCTGGCAGGGATTCGTATTTTTTGATTCTAACCCCAATAACATGGGCACGTCTCAGGCGATTAACTGGGATTACCGAGGCATTAAGATGAGCGCCCAGACAAGTCGAAATGCAAACACCGCCGACCTCTACGCTCGTCCGAGCAGTTATCACCCCGGCGGCGTCAATACATCGTGGTGCGACAGCCGCGTCGTCAAGCTTCATGACGATATTGACTACGAAATTTACAAGATGATGCTGGCGCCCAACGACCGCGGCTGCGGCGTTTCTCAGGCGTCGTTGTCGATTCTTCATGAAATGATTAACGTCCAGTAATATTAAAGCAACTGCGCGAAGCGCTTCTTCTAGAACCGCATAGCGGTTCTATGTTAATAGCCGTGGGTTTTAACCCACGGTAGGCATTAGGCAAGAGGCAGTAGTTTACTTTCTACTGCCTACTTTCTACTGTCTACGTTCTACAGCCTACTGTCTCAAAGGACGCCGATATAACCCTTATAACAGTTATATCCGCGTCCATTATTGTTTTTATAATCAGTTTTTTAATAAAATTTGAGGAACTTTTCGATAATTCCTCGAACTCTTTTCCTTTTTTTATCGTTTTAAGAAATATTGAAGCAAACTGCTTTAGAAATATTTCGAAAAAACAGATATTGTCAATATGCAATTAATATGATAGGATATCTCATATCCCATTTGGTAATTTTTTAGCATAATCCGTGTTATATAAAGAAAGGAACCATGATGAAAAAATTGCTTAGCAGCGCTTTTGCGCTGGTTGCACTGACTGCAATGTGCGGAATGGTCTGTGCAGACACCCTGGATGGCGGCGCGCTCTCATCGCCCGAAGCTCCTCAAACAACAGGCGTAGCTCAAGTACCTGACAGCGCCCAAACCATTCCTGAAATTCAAGACGGTCTTAAAGCTCTTCAAAACAACGACATTGAAGGCGCCTTGAAGAAATTCGAAGAAGCTCGAAAAACTCACCCGGAATTCTCTCCTGCAGAATTGATGCTCGCTAAACTGGCTCTGCAGATTGATCCTCAAAACAACGGCGCTGCCGCTCGTTTGCTGATCGAACGCTGCGTTAAGAACAATGCGACCGATCCGGAAGCATACATTTTCCTCGGCGATTACAATCTTGGCAACGGTTCTATTACCGAAGCTGAGCTTCTTTTCCAGCGATCTGGCATCCTGCTCAATAAATTCCAAGGCAACCCTCAACGTAAAAGCGCCATGATTCGTCAGTATAACGCTGGCATGGCAATGGTTTTTGAACGCCGCGGACAGTTTGACAAGGCTAAGGACTATATGGAAAGCTATCTTAAAAGCGATCCGAAAAACGTTGCAGCCATGCAGCAACTGGCTCGTATTTATATGAACATGGACAAAATTGACGATGCCATTGCCATGCTTACAAAAGCCAAAGCGATTAGAAACAACATTCTCACTCCGGAAGTCATCATTGCATTGTTCTATCAGCAAAAGGGCGAAAAGAACATGGCCACAACATACATGACCAAAGCTCTTCAAAAAGCTCCGAGAGATGTTGACACCCAATTGGCTGCCGCTCAGTGGTTCCAGGTAAACAATAATCTCAATATGGCGATTTCACACGCAGACACCGCCCTTCAGCTTGACCCGAAAGCCGAAGCTGCAAAATTCGTTCGAGGAAACCTGGCTCTGATCCAAAAAGATTACGCCAAAGCTATTGAACTGTTCAACAGCATTTGGGCGAATTCTCCGAGCAACTTTGCTGCTTCCAATAATCTTGCTCTGGCTCTTTGCGAAACCGGCAATAAAGACGATCTCAAACGCGCGGTCGAATTGGCTGGCGTTAACGCTCAGAGATTTAGTCGACAACCGGTAGCCTTCTCAACTTTGGGATACGTTTTGTTAAAGAGCGGCGAAGTTGATAAAGCCCTTCAAATGTTGAATCAGAGTCTTCAGCTCTCCGGCGGTCGTATGTCCCCAGACTCCGTCTACTATCTGTGCGCTGCGATGGCTGCCAAAGGCGCTCCGGAAGGCATCAAGCAAGCAAAGGAAATCCTGACCAAGACGCTCGAATCCAATACAACGTTCGCGATGCGTCCTGAAGCTGAAAAACTCAAGGCTGAACTGGACAAAAAATAAGACGATCGACTTTTTAGACTAATAATTGGTCTATTGACAGAAAATTTGATGACGCGTATATAACCCTTTTAACGGTTGTATACGCGTCTTTTTGTTGAATATTGGCGCCCGCTTCCGGACGCTTTGATAGCATTACAAAACAACTTCTTTCGTGGAACACGCTTTAATCAGATGGAATGCAGGCATGCCGCCCGCTTTTTCCTTGAAAGATCGACTGTATTGCGGGATCCATTAACGCCTGCTGGATCGCAAGCGTTAACTCGCATTAATATCTATCCAGCTTCGCCTTTAGCTCTTCAGCTTCTTTACGCATGTTGAACGACGGGGCGGCTTCGAGCGTCTTGGTCAGAATTTCCTTGGCTTGCTTTACGCCTTCCGGAGCGCCTTTGGCAACCAGAGCGGCGCACAGATAATAGGCAGAGTCTGGAGACATGCGTCCGCCTGAGAGCTGGAGACTCTGATTCAACATTTGAAGAGATTTATCAACTTCGCCGTTTTTAAACAAAACGTATCCCAGAGTTGAGAAGGCAATCGGTTCTTTACCAAATCTCTGAGCGTTAACGCCAGCCAATTCGACCGCGCGTTTGAGATCGTTTTTGTAGCCGGTTTCGCAAAGAGCCAGAGCGAGATTATTGGAAGCAGCAAAGTTGCTGGGAGAATTCACCAAAATCCTGTTGTACAGTTCAATAGCTTTGGTGTAATCTTTATTAATCAAAGCGAAGTTTCCGCGAAGGAGCATGGCGGCTTCGGATTGTGGGTTAATCTGCAATGCATAATTCGCCTGACGAATAGCCTGATCAATATTATTGTTCATTTGATACCATTGAGCGGCAGCCAAACGTGTGTTAAGATCATTAGGCGCTTTTTGCAGAGCTCTGTTCATATACGTAGAAGCCCAATTCTTTTCACCCTTTTGATGATAGTACATTGCAACGATGGCTTCCGGAACGAGAATGTCCTTTTTAATCGCCCTGGCTTTTGTAAGCATGGCAATGGCATCGTTAACTTTACCCATGTTCAGATAAATTCGAGCCAATTGCTGCATGCCTGCAACATTTTGGGGATCGCTTTTAAGATAGCTTTCCATGTAGTCCTTTGCATTCTCATTTTCCCCGCGGCGTTCATAAACCATCGCCATGCCAGCGTTAAACTGACGGACCATAGCGCTTTTACGTTGTTGGTTGCCTTGAAACTTGGTCAGCAGATAACCCGCTTGTTTGAAATTAAGAAACGCTTCGGTAATAGAGCCGTTGCCAAGATTGTAATCGCCAAGGAAAATGAACGCTTCCGGGTCATCAGGATAATTTTTGATGCAGCGTTCAATAAGCATACGAGCGGCAGCGCCGTTGTTTTGAGGATTAATCTGCAAAGCCAATTTCGCAAGCATCAATTCTGCTGGCGAGAATTCAGGATGAGTTATTCGAGCTTCCTTGAATTTCTTTAAACAGCCTTCAACATCGTTGTTTTGAAGGGCATTGAGACCGGCTTGAATTTCGGGAATGCTTTGGGCGTTGTCAGGTACTTGAGCTACGCCGGTTGTTTGAGGAACGCTGTCAAGGCCTTGAATATTAAAAGAAATGTTGGAATTCTGTGCATTTACAAACGATGACTGTGTATTTACAAGCGTTGACTGTGTATTTACAAGCGATGAGGAAAATGGATTCGTTGCAGGAACGTTGGAAACAGGTTGATTCCGAGCAGAAGCTCTTTCTTTTTCAAGTTCTTCTTCAAGCTTTTTTCTTTCTTCTATCGAATTTCGAATCTGTTTAGCTACGATTTTGATTCTCCCTTTCAAGGGCGCGTCATCATCGGCGTTTTTCATAATATCCATCGCTTGATCCAACAATTTCAAACCTTCATCCTTTTTATTATCGGCGAAAAGAATCAAGCTTTCGTCATACAGTTTTTGAACTCTGTCCCATTCTTTATTAGGCAGACCATGCTGCAGGAGATTTGGAATATAAACGATGGTAAAGTTGGGCGTATTTCAGGAATGGAAAAAGTCGGAGTCTGTCTTTTGTTAAGATTTTCCAGAGCGTCTTTTTTGACGTTCGTGTAAACGTATTCAAAGACCTCCAAAACAGTCAATTCGCCGTTGTTGTTCGCGTCGGCTTTTCCATCCAGAGCATCCGCAAAACAGCGGGTAAACAAACCATTCCCGTTGTCTTCGTAGCTCGACTCGCCGATTTTGCAGCTTTGCAGGAAGAACACGTCTTCCGGCAAATTCCCGTTTGCGGCGGAATTAATTCCACGGCTGATTTTGGGCAGACGGGAACTGCGCTTTGGAATCATGTATTCCCGGCAAGCGTCTACAATAAACCACTTGGAAGACGCCTTGCAATTATGCAGTTCTTCCAATATGGCGTTAACATTAATG
>JAFSMW010000142.1 GCA_017447745.1 Thermoguttaceae bacterium | reverse complement strand
TTTAAGCGTTACGGTTGTTTCGCCTAAAACGAATCCGTCAACGTAAATGGTTTTAATAGTTCCGTCTAATGTTAAAAAACCATTGGGCAAGTCCGTATTTGGAGCAATATAATATGGGGAAATGTCAATTTCTGTACCGTATACCGCTTGTGGAAGCGCCGCGGTATTATAAAGAAGTATCTTGGAGTTGTCGTATTCCAATTGATACACGATATTATCAGAAGCCAAATTGGTTTGGTTTGTATGAACAGACAAATTAATAGGCTTACATTGTCCGTAACCAACAGCCAGAATTTTTCCGCCGTTAGGAGCCATTTCGACAGGGTCGTCAAAAGCGTTTATTACCCCGTCGTTGTTTGAATCAACGTCTATATCTACATACAGATATTCTTGATTCATGGATATATTATCCAACAGCGGACCGTAACATGGAACGACGTCAGAAGAAACGTCGCTGAAGGAAACGGTTCCGTAATCATTTGCTGCTATAAACGTTATAGACGAAACATGAAACGGGCTGGCGCCAAGTGTGTATACAGTTCCGCCGTTTCCATCGTCTGTCTCATAATAACTTCCGCCAGCGGAAAATGTTACGCTGTCATAAGAAATTGATGTGAAGGAAAAAGCACCTAAATCATTTTCGTCAATCAAGTCTAACAGCGTTGAAACAGGCGTATTTCCGTTGACGCTAATAATTTCTCCCGGAACGGTTACGTTGAGAATATTGTCTTGAGCATAGTCGCTTCTGTTCCATGCGTCAAAGGAAAGCGTATAAGTCAAGCCGGGGGTAAAAGACAATGGACTTGAACTAATTGATGTATGATGGGGCTGATGGTCACTCACAGACGGGGCAAGACCTGAATAACGGCTGTCCGTATCCAATTCCGCAACCTTACTTCCATTGTTAACTTGAATTTCTACTGGTCCTGTCCAACCTGAAATAGAATTGTAAACAGCCCAATATGTACCGTTTGGAATCGCTACATCTTCAAAATTGCCGTTGATAATCATTTCATCTACAGAACCAATTTGTAGACTAATAGACGAACCTGCAACGTCAATCGTCTGTCCGTTTCGCTTTGCCGTTACGCTAACGCCTGACGTTCCATAATGGGTATAAACATGACTGACAGAAGAAACGTTATAGTATTCCTCCGTTGTTCCGTCGCCCCAGTTAACAGTCCATAATACGTCTGGATTGGAAGCGTCCAACTGCAAAACATACGATTGATCTTTAATTGCGTAGGGATTTCCGCCAACGCGAGCCGTAGTTTGACTGTCGGTAATCAAAGCGGCAACAGATTGAGCGTCTAAAGCGTGATCGTAAATCCCGCCATTGCCGATTTTGCCATTAAAGAACCGATCTGCGCCGTTTGAATTAGATCCGATTGACCAGTCCGCGCTGACGGGTACTGCGCCAACAGTTGAAGGAAGAGATGCAGCCAGTACGCCATTTTTATATAGCTGCCAAGTTGTACCGTCGTATACGCCGGTTAGAAGAATCCATTGACCGATATCTTCTGCGTCTGCGGCTACGCTGGCGTAATGGTTGCTTCCGTCCCAAGAGCCGACCTGATACTGTCCGTTATTGATTCGTAACGCGATCTCGCGTTTTGGGTTGGTTGTGTGCCCTTTAGCAATAATGTTTTGTATTCCTGTAAAGGAAATGGGGCAAATCCACGCTGAAAGCGTAATTTCTCCATGAATCTGTAAATCGTCCGGATTGCCTAACGAAACGTACCCGTTGTTTCCAAAAAGATTCAAAACCTGTCCGTAAGCAGAATCAAATTGTACTACGGCGGCGCTTGAAAGCGTTCCCAGACAGTCACCTTGTTCGCTGTACAGTTCTCCGCTTTGAACGTCAGACCAATTCCACGTTACGGAGTTGTCCTCTTGCGCGTTGGTTGGAATAGAAGCTAATGCGGCGATTTCCTGTGCTGTATAAACAGAAGAACTAATAACGACTTCGTCAATAACGCCATTGAAAAAGCGTTCTGTCCCTGTTCCCCTAGCGCCTACCGCCCAAGCGCCGTCGACTTCAACCGCGCCGATACTGTCAACTGTAGAAGCAATTTCAACCCCGTTGCGATACAGCCGCCACGTTGTACCGTCATACGTTCCGGCAAGATGAACGCGCTCTCCAATGTCGGAAGACGGAATTGCAAATTCCGCCATGTGGTTTGAACCCGTCCATGACCCAACCTGATATTTGCCGTTAGCAATTCTCAAAAAGATTTCACCGTTTGGATGGGTAGAGTACCCCTTAGCAATAATATTTTGCGTGCCGCTGGCAGATTCGGGAATAATCCAGGCGGAAAGCGTAATTTCATTGATAATTTGCAGTTCTTCCGGGTCGCCGATAGAAAAATAGTCGTCTACACCGTCCAAAGACAAACCGCCGCCTGCGATTCCGTTAGTCGTTAAACTCGCCCCGTTGTTAAGCGTACCGACAAATGCGCCGTTTGTATCTTCGGTATCGACGTCAAATGTCCAAAGTGCGGTTACGTCTTCGGAATTGAACGGAGAAACCGAAAGCATGGTTCTGTCTTCGCAAGGTTCAAAACGCAAAGTACGAGTACGCGAAACTGTTTTTTGTCGCTTGATTTTTCGAGAATCCTTTTCTCCAGAAAAGTTGTTCGACAGCGAATTCAACAGAGCGGATAAGCAGTTTCGCAGCATGGGAAGTTCTCCTGGTTTTGCTAAAAATCTTGCAATTGATTAAATCTGTAACGATTTTAATAGTTCTATCGAT
This sequence comes from Thermoguttaceae bacterium, assembly GCA_017447745.1. Classification (GTDB taxonomy): domain Bacteria; phylum Planctomycetota; class Planctomycetia; order Pirellulales; family Thermoguttaceae; genus RUG11551. The sequence continues at coordinate 27,674 of JAFSMW010000142.1, read as the reverse complement.
TATTACTTTTATTATAAATAAAATAGTTGCGTTGTCAATAGGGGAAATCAAAAAAATATTAAAACAGAAAATTTCTAAAAATAACCCCTTGAAAAAATATGTACATAGAATAGAGTATAATATGTATAAGAACTTACAAATATACTTTTTAGAAGTTCCTGATTACTTTACAATCACTTTAAATATCATGATGCTCAAGATTAACATATCCGGTTTGACAGCGTTGAGAAAATCGTTATTAACGTTCGCGGCGGCGATGGGCGTTTGCTTGTTCGCGCTGGGCGTCAACGCTCAGGAAGCCGCCAAAACGGCGGGGACGGGGTTCGTTGTCAGTTCAGACGGCTGTATCGCAACCGCGCTGCATGTAACAGCAAACGCGGCGAATCTGTCGATTATCTTTACCGGCGCAGACGGCAAAAAGACAGCGTTTCCCGCGGTCGTTTTGGCGTCAGACCCGACTTGCGATTTGGCGATTCTGAAAATTCAAAAGCCGGACGACTCGGTTCCTCTCGTCCCGCTTCCGGTGAACGGTCAGAAGCAGAGCGTTGGAGACGAGGTTCTGGTTGTCGGATACCCGTTCTTAAACGCCCTGGGCATGTCCGCCAAAATGAACAAAGGCATGATTTCCGGGTTCGTCGGCGAGTTCGTTCAGTTGGACGCGGCTGTCAATCCGGGCGTCAGCGGCGGTCCGGTGTTTAACGATTCCGGGGAAGTCATTGCTATTACGTCCGCCAAGCTGGCGGGAATTGAGGTGTCGAACGTGGGCTTGTGCATTCCCGCGTCGCGCCTGGTTCAGCTTATGGACGCCAACGGAATCAAAAACGAGGCAAAGTCCGAAGGGGAACTCAAACCGGCGCAGCTGTTCCAAAAGTCTAGCCCGTCAGTCGTGTTGATTTTAGCAGAGAAAAAACCGGCGGAATCAGCCGATTCCAAAACGTCGCCCTCCGACAAGGCGTCTAAAACGCAGACGTCCACGCCGGTGTTCTCGTCCATGACAGACTATAAAGACGGAATGATCGTTGCGCCGAACGGTCAGGCGATTGTCGCGCCGGATCTGGTTTCCAAGACGCCGCTTTCCGCCGGGCAGACGTGGCTGGCGCCGCTGGACGGGTTCGCGTCCGCCGAGAATTCGTCTGCCGTCAAGCCGACGGGAATTGCCGCCGCCGTGACAACGCTTCAGTACGTTAAAAGTGTAACAGCAGAAAAGAAGCTCGTCGCGTCCCCGATGACAGCCTGCACTCCCGGCGGGACGCTGGTAGAATCCGTCTCGTCTGGCGGCGGCGTGATTATCGGCCTGGAAATCTCCTATAACAGACAGGGCGGGGTCTCCGGCTTGACGCCCTTGTATTTGTCGCTGACCAATAATAAAGTGACTTTTGTCAAAGGGAAAACGATCGGGAAAACGACGCTCATTAAAACGCAGGCGCTGGGAAAAGAAGGATACGTTCTGACCGGGCTGAGAATCGTTCCCGACGCTAACGGCGCCGCCTGCGGCGGAATTCAGCTGCAGTTCTCCCGCGCTGCCGGTAGTTCAACGGCGGCAAACGACAACTACGTTTCCGACTTCGCCGGTCGAGGATCGGCGCAAAAAGCCGCAACATTTGTTTCAAATGGCGGATTCATGGTCGGCTTGACCGGCGTTGAAACCTCGTCCTCAGACCGCCAGCTGAAATCCATCGGCGTAATCGTCGCCCCCACCGGCAGAACAAACAAATAAGACGTCTTTAGGTAATCACCCCCGCAAGCTTCAGCGTCTTATTTACATTTAATATTATCATTTACATCTGTTTAATCTATTCACTAAATTTTAGAATTTTTTAAAATTTTCCCGAATTAGGCGTACATCTTTTCAAATTTTATGTTAAAATATAGATTAAGTAGTAGTATAAGAAGATATATCTCAAAGCGTTTTTCCGTTTTCGGGTATTCCGAAATGAGGAATTCGTTTTGCGATTTAACCCAACAATACGTTTATTAGAAAGCGCGTATTCATGTTAAATTTACGTCGAATCGCAGTTTTGTTGTCCGTTGCCGCGTTGTCAGTCAGCGCCGTCCGCGCGGACGTGGTTTCCTATTTCAATTTTGATTCCGGGACTTACGTTAACTCTCAGCTTACGCCTACAGTTTCCGGCTCGCCAACAGCAGTTTCTGGCAAGTACGGTCAGGGGATGAACTTCGCCCTTGACGACCGATGGGTTATTACCGGCGATCAGCTTACCAATTTCTTGTCATCAATTGATAAAACCTGCACGGTCAGTTTTTGGGCAAAATCCAATGACGACACAGTTTCAACCGGACAATATAAACAGGCGTTTTGGCTCTCCAGCAGCGAAGCTATTGACGCTAATCTTGCTGCGAACAGCCAAAATTACCGAAATATGTTTACGCATTATGCGTACAGTAACGGATCGGCTATATATTTCGACTCCGGTATAAACGGTTATGACCGAGTCAACACAAGCACTTCAGCTAACACGTACCCAACAGACGAATGGGTGCATTGGGCGTACGTCAAAGACGCCAACGCTGGCACAATGCGCGTTTACAGAAACGGCGTTGAACTGGTTAGCGGTACTAATAAAAACCGCAGCATAGAAGGCATCGTTGCCATGACAATCGCGAACAACCTTTCCGTTCAGATGGACGATTTCGTCGTTGACAACAAGGCGTTAGGCTCTGGTGAAGTCCTCGCGCTGGCAACATCGCAAACCGCGTTGGTTTCAGATGTCATGAACCGCTCTCTGAGCAACGCCAGCATGGAAATCAGCCCCGGTGGAATCGGAACCGTCGGAACGATGCGATTCATTCAACAGCAGAACATGGCATACGGTCGCGGAGATTACGCTTCGCAGATAAATATTGCTGGAGGCGCAGGCGCTAATCGCGCTGTTGACGGCAATACCAACACAACGTGGGGCGGCGGCAGTATGATTCACACCAACGGCGGCGCGGTCGGCGATTGGTGGCAGGTTCAATTTTCGGACACTGCTGTGCCAGTTGACAAGGTTACCATCTGGAACCGAACGGAGGGCAACGGCTGCGACCAACGTTTGGGGAACTTCACTCTGAATTTCTATACAGAAGATCCGTCTGCTAACGCTGACGCAGCTCCGGTTTATTCATATCACTATTCTGGTATTTTCCCCGGCGGTCAAGGGTCAATTGACATTCCAGATACGTTTAACGCTAATTGGGTTCGCATTACCAACGGCATTGCTCAACCGTTAAACATCTCCGAAGTTCAGATATACACGCCGACCGACAACGGAGGCTTTTCCGCTGCCAGTAATAACGGCGCGATGATCGACGGTAAAAATTACCAGTCGTATAACCTGACGTTGTCTGACAACTCCGTTTTGACGATGGACGTTGACGGGGCAAACATGGACAAGCTGTCGGTATCCGGCGCGTTGGTTCAGGGCGGAACGGTAAAGTTCAACTTTATTGACGCCAGTACAGTAACCGCAGCCGATATTACGAATATGATTTCCGCCAATTCCTGTTCCGGCGGATTCAAAGAAATTATTATTACAGGCGACGACGCGGCAACGTTTGACAAAAAGGATATCATCATTCGCAGCGTCGCTCCTAACAAGCTGTTTGCTGAAGAACGGGTTCACTGGCTTGCCAATCCCGAAGACAAGAACTTTGCCAACGTCAACAACTGGTCGTCCGATCCGACAAATAAAGAGGTTGCCGTTGGTCTTTACGGAGACGAAGCGGCAAATATGACGCTCAATACGTCCATGTCGTTAGGATACGTTCACTTCGCTCAAAGCCAGACTGTCGGCGAGGCGTCTTTGACCTTGAACAGCGGCGCCAACCTGTCTGTTACAGGTATGTCGCTGGGCGAAAACGACGAGGCTTCCATGACCGTTAATTCTGGCGCGACCTTTACCGATACCGGCAACCTGATTGTCGGGCACGGCGACTACGCAACCGGTACGCTCAATGTCGACGGAGGAACGGTTACTGTCAACAAACTGCGAGTCGGCGATTTCCAAACCTCTAAAGGATACGTCAATATTACCAACGGCGAAGTTACAGTTAATTCAGAATCCGAAATCGGCAACCACGGCGTTGCAGAGATCACCGTTTCCAATAACGGCAAACTGACGTTCAAAAGCGTGGTTCGCATTGCCAACCAGGGCAAAAACGCAGCGTTTATCAATCTGGAAGACAACGCTGAGATGAGCGTCCAACACCTGTTTGTCGGTCAGCGAGGATCGAATTTAGGATCCATGACGCTGTCTGGCGATTCAAAATTAACTGTTACTGATCACCTTGAAATTGGCACGGATTCCGGCTCCAACGGATCTGGAACCATAACCCTTAAAGGCAATGCTCAGGTAAAGGTTACCAACACGGGAACGAACAGAACCCGCATTGGTTATAATGCTGGAACGAGTACGCTTAACGTCTCGGACAACGCCACTTTCACGGTCGATGGATACAGTTTTCTTGTTGCCGATTCCGCAACGGGCGTCATCAATCAAACTGGCGGAACCATAAACATCAACACCAACAATCCAACTTATACTGGCGACCAGACAGGCGGCAAAGCGATTTTCAATATTTCCGGCGGTCAATTTAACGTGAACAATCAGTTTTTTGCCGGTACGCGCGGAATGTCGACGATCAACCTGTCGGGAAACGGCGAATTCAATGCGAATCAGCTGTTTACCGGCGCGCCGGGTTACGCTCTGAATTCGTATTCGTACGTCAACCAGACCGGTGGAACATTTAACGCGAAAGCGGGCATTGTGTACGGCTTGAACGCCAACCAGGGTTCGGGCGTTTACAACCTTGAAGCCGGAACTCTCAATACGCCGTCCATTACCCGAAAAGATGGGTATAATAATTTGAACGCTCAGTTTTACATGTCCGGCGGCGTAGCTAATATCGATACGCTGGCGATTCCCGCTCACGTATCAGGCGGAACGTTAAACGCCGGGACAATCGACACAACGCTCAGCTATAAGGACACGTTCGCGCAGTCCGGCGGCGTTTTGACCATTGGCGGAACTGACGCCATTGGAACGACGACCATCACCGGTTCGTACCTGGCGACAACTCCGATAGACGCAACCAACATTGGCAGAACGGGAACAGCATTCCAGGATTCCAATTACAATACGACCTTTCTTCCTTCGCTTGCTATCGATGGCAACTACAACGACAGCAACTTTTCACATACCAGCGGTAGCAACGTTGCTCATTATTGGGGCGTATCGTATGGAGAAGACGTCAACTTCGGCAAGGTTGTCATTTACAACCGCGACTTTGAGGGCATTAACTCACGACTTACAGACGGCGTTGGTTTTTACGTTGACGTTTTAGACGCAGACGATAACGTCGTTTGGCAGTCTCAAACCTATAAGGGCGGCGGACACAAGGGATTTATCGTTGACGTTCCGTATGACGTTACCGGTCAGAAAGTTCGCGTCGTTCGCGGCGCCGCTACAACCGCCCCGCTCAATCTGACGGAAGTTGAAGTTTTCGCTTACAGCTCTGAAATCGATACATCCAACCTGCCGACGATGAAGTTTGAGATTCAGAATCCCAACAGCTACGACCAGCTCGTCTTGCAGGGCGATTCGTTCGACATCGGGTCCGGTTTAGCCGCTTTGGACGTTTCCTCATTGGATCCGAGCGCATTACATACGCCGAAGGGATCGACGACCCTGTTTTGAGCTGATTGCTCTGCCGGACAGCGTTGACATTTCGGGCGTCTTTGCAGATATTGCTTTGCCGGAACTCGACGAAGGATATTCCTGGGATCTGGCTCAGCTGTATACAGACGGCATTATCGCCTTGATCGCGCCGCAGCCTTCTCCAAACGAAATTCCGGAACCGTCAACCTGGGCGCTGCTGATTCTCGGCGCCGCTGGTCTGATGTTCTGGCGAAAGAAATAATTTGGAGTTATGTGGAGTGCGACGGCTTGCCGTCGCTTTCATTACCAGAAACGCCGCAAAACTCGATTAGTAATTTTCGTGCCAATAACGCTGGGACTATTGAACATAAAATCGAAATAGTTCCAACGTTTTTGGCACGAATTGCTTTATCTATGATTCTTAACATTTTCTTTATAAAAGCGACGGCAAGCCGTCGCACTCCAAATTTCTACAGCTTCCCCCCGCATAATCAATTCATTTTTTCTTAATTTTTTCAAAAAACTTTTTTCAAAGTTCTTCAAAAATACCAAATTACAGGTTATAATATATCATACGTAGAATTATATTTGGTATAATATACCATTATCATAAACACACATTTGGAGATAACCCCCCAATGGCAAAACGAACGTTTGCATTCGTCGCTGTTTTCACAGTCTTGCTTTCCGTTACACTTTCTGTTCAGGCGGAGAATTACGATTATTATTGGTCTGGCTCCAGCGACAGTTATTACCTCACTACAGGAAACTGGAACGTTGGTTCTCCTAGTGGTCAACAGGCAACTGTCGGTCTCAATACAAGCGGAAACAACATTACCGCTTATATGTACAATACCAATGGCGTTATTACTTTGCACAACAACAATCTTGGTACATCCGTTTACAGCGTGAACATCGGTACAGAAAACGGAACAGGAAGCGCATCTCTCTTTTATGATCATAATAGTACTTATTATGATTTCTATATTGAAAATGGTAAAACTCTTTCGGTTTATGACGGTGGAACGTTTACGTTTGCTGGAGCCAAACGATTTGTGAATAACGGAACTGTAAATCTTAACAGTGGAGCTAATTTTATTGTTACAGAAGCTGAGCTTGTAATAATTGACGGAGCTAATAGCGTTCTTAATATCAAAAATGGCAGTACTTTAACGGTAACTCCAACTACATATATTGGAACAGCCAATAATGGCGCTACCGTCAACCAGACCGGCGGCGATGCTACGTTTAATGGAAGGTTAGCGTTAGGTTGGGGAGATCACTCGGGGTATTATAATCTTTCTGGCGGGACTTTAACTACTACCGGAGAAGCTGGTTTATGGGGAGCTAATGGCTCTGGTATAAGCGAATTTACTGTAAGCGGCGGAACAGCTAACTTCAATAAAACAGGTAATTCTTTTGAAATAGGTTTAGGTGGAAGCAATGCATTAGCAAACAAATTTACTCTTCAAGGTACTGGAATTGTTAATGTTGCAGAAACATTTGCTGTTAAAAACTCAGGTATTCTCAATATTGAAGGCGGAACTTTTAACGCGCCAACCATTACCGTCGACAGCGCCAGTACGTTTAACATGACAGGAGGCGCGCTTAAAACAACCGCTATCAATATGAACGGCGGAACGTTTACTCAAGGTGGCGGATCGCTCGTTTACAATGGCAAGCTTACCGTTAATGGAGACGTTGTTCTCACCAGCGGAACGATTGACCTTTCAAATTATCATGCCGCATATAATCAAACCGTAGACGTTATTGAAGCGTCAAACGGTATTAGCGCCGTCAGTTATACAGTTAAGGGCGATGGATGGACAACCAATATTGTTGGAAACAAGCTTACCGCAACCTATACCGGCGGTTCTGACAACTATTACTGGACTGGCACAACCAGCAACGACTATTACACCGGTACCAACTGGTCGATCAACGGCGCACGGTATTCCGGAGCGGAACTTGACAGCAGACCCCCTACTTTTTCAAAAAACTGCTTCATACTCACTTCTAGCGGGTCAGTTAATCTTGACTGGAGTACATTGGGCGTTGCTTGCTTAACAGTTGGCAACGGCGTTGGCGGAACAACTGGAACTGCTGTGGTTTCACGCACCGGCAATATAGACGTTCAAACCAATTTGTTAGTCAATAAAGGCGGAACAGTAACCGCTTCTGGCGCAATAACCGTTACTTCTCGTAACGAAACGCCTGGAACTTTGACTGTCGATGGTGGAACTTTCAACGCCAACAGTACAACGGAAGTTTCTGGCAATCTTGTTGTTAACGATGGAACATATAACGCCAACGGCGCAACAACCATCAATAACGGCGGAACTCTTACTGTCAACGGAGGTACGTTTAACGCCAATAATACAACTAACGTTGCAGGAACGCTTAACGTTCAAAGCGGCGATTATAACGCAACAGGCGCAACAACGGTTAATGCTAATGGTTCTTTAACAATTGACGGGGGAACGTTCACATTTAATGCGTCTGGTGTACAACTTAAAAACAATGGTACAATAACAATTTCAGATGACGGCGCTCTTACTGTTTCATCAGACTCTAATTCTTTCCGAATTGGCGATCGCGGCATCGGAGTATTAAATGTAAATGGAGGCAGTTTAACCGTTAATGCGCCTACCTATTTAGGCGTAGGCAACGCTAACGATACGCAGACTTCTGGAACGATCAATCAAACTGCAGGAACAGTTACATTTAATAGCAAGATTTGTTTTGGTTGGGGTGAATGGCCTGGCGCTTACAATCTCTCCGGAGGAACGCTGACAACAACAGCCGCCGCAGGTTTATGGAACGACAACGCCAATGGCGTCAGTACGTTTAATGTTACAGGCGGACAAGCGAATTTCAATACATTTGTTATTGGCTTATCAGAGACTTCCGCTAAGAATTACGCTTTGGCAAACGTTTTCAATTTGAATTCCGGAGAAGTCAATACAACCGGAACGTTTACCGTTAGAAAAACCGGTATCCTGAACGTTGCCAAAAACGGCGAGACCGGCGGCGACGGCGTATTCAACGCTAATACGCTTGATATTACTACCGACGGCGTTTTGAATCTTTCATCTGGAACGATTAATCTTGGCTCAGGCGGAATTACCAATTCTACCGCAGCTTCTCCTAAGGATTACAACATTAATCTTTCCGGCGGTACGTTCGGAACTAACATCGCGAGCTGGTCAACTTCGCTTGACGCGACTATTTCTTCCAACGCTGTAACGTTCGCTCCTGCTGAAGGGAAAACGATTGCGTGGAATGGAACTCTTGACGGCTCTGGCGGCGTTACAAAAACCGGCGATGGTACGCTGACGCTGTCCGGCGATAACGCATACACCGGTGCGACAACGGTAGAAGCCGGCGAGTTGGTCTTTTCAGGAAGTACGCTTCCCAAATCTGCCATTACGGCAACCGGCGGTACGCTGGTTTTGGGTACAACGGGAAATGCAATCGCCGCTCAAGACGGTTCGTCAATTACAGCTAACGGCGGCGATGTTCGCGTTGACGGTAACCTGAATATCAGTTCTGGAACTGTAACCGTTAAGGGCGACTGGACTGGCAACGGAGCGATTAATGTCAACAATGACGGCGAAATGCATGTTGCAACCAGCTTTAGCCATACCAACGAAATAAAGCTTAACGGTGGAACGTTACGCAACCCAACGGCTGGTCAGAACGCCGTTATCGCGTCCACAGTCAATGTAATCTCAGATTCCTATATACAAGCTAGCGATAAAAAATATACCGCATTAGACGGCGTTTTAAAAGGCAGCGGGAATATTACAATACCGTCTGATACGGGTTCTGTAAACTTTTCTGGAGACGCCAGTCAATATACGGGTTCTTTGTATGTTAACGGCATAATCCGCATTGGAAAGAATTATGAAGATGTCCTCGATAGCGCATCGTTTATAGGTTCAAATCCCATAACGCTTGATGGAGGTGAGATTCAAACTAACGGTTATAATCTTAATGTTACTAACGATCTTATTTTGAATTCAGAATCCTATTTTCAGGCAAGATATGGAAAGAATATGACTTTGACAGGCTCGATTACGGGTGATGGAACATTCCATGTTCATTCATCAAATGCAAAAAATCAAAATGGCTGGGTTATTGCTGAAACCACCTGTACAGATAATTCGTTTACAGGAGATGTTTGGACGGACAATGACAGCAACCCTTACGGATGGCTAAAAATTGGTGCGGATAACGCATTTGGAACCAATGCTGGAACTGCAATTGTTTGGGGAACGTTAGATCTGAGTGGGCATAAACAAACATTTGCAGGGCTTTATAATAATGGAAATACCAGTAAAGGAACTGTTGATAGTTCACAGCCCGGCGGCGTTTTGACATTGAAACTAAACGAAGGAAATAGCAAGAGTTTTGGCAATATAGTTAGGGGACAGCTCAGTTTGGTTTTAACTGGAGATGGCACAGGAACTCAAACTTTAGTAGAAGCTCCCCTATATACAGGTTCTACAACTATTAAAGCGGGAACGCTGAAATTAAACGCTGGCGGTACGCTGTACAATCTTTCCGGCGGAAGTCTTGACGCAAGCGGTCATACTGACGTTGCTGGTCATCTGATTTCAACCGGCAATTTGACGCTTACTAACAGTGAACTGAGCAAGTTTATCGGGTCGATTTCAGCCCCAGCGATCGTAAAAGACGGCAACGGAACGCTCCAGATTTACGGAGAGGCAGAAGGGTCAATCGACGTTCAAAGTTTGACGGTTTCCTCCGGTCGTCTGGATTTGAAAGGATACATGACTGGCGGAATTACAGTTGACGCCGGCGGCGTTTTCTCGCCGGGCAACTCGGTTGGCGAAGCCACCTTCGGCGGCGGGTACATTCTCAAAGAAGGCGCAACGCTGTTAATCGAACAGGACGCAACCGGCATCGACAAACTGAACGTTAAATCATTCACATTCCAGGAAGACAGCGTCAGTCAGAGTATTGATCTGGATATTACCGGGATCCCGTTTGGGGCAGAATACGAGATTATTAAATCAACGAATCCGTTCACGGGCAACATGATCAATGAAGATTACTGGCTTAGCCATTTCAGCAGCGAACTTCCGGAATACATGACTCTGGCAATCAGAAACGGCGACACGGTTGTCTTGATGATTGACCGCAACGCCGTCCCGGAACCGTCCACTTGGGCTCTGCTGATCCTCGGCGCTGCTGGAATGCTGTATTGGCGGAAGAGAAAGAACAATAAATAATTTCGGGGAGCGCTTGCGTCGGGGAATGCGGCTCACCTCGAGTATATGCGCGGGTCGCTGGACAAGGCGGAGCCTATGGGCTCCGCAATCCCCGTCCTTCGGCTCACCTCGGGAACGTGTGCGCCGCATTCCCCGTCTATCCCTTCTAACCCGTCTTCGATTTCAGAATCCTCTTTTCTTTTTTGTCAAAATAGAGAAACTTACTAGACAGTTCATCGTACTAAATACTAAACAATTCGCATTCTTTTGGGAAAAAGAACAGAAAAGAAAACGCTCATTCCGTCTTTATGACGAGCATAGCAGACAAATTTTTTTAACGTCTTAAAAATCGACAACCTGTTTCAGATGAAAATTTGGAAAAATTTTCCCAAAAAAATCAAAAAAACGGTTGCAAAAAACAAATTATTTGATATGATATAAATACAGCTTGAGATGATTCTCAAGAAAGAAGTTAATTGGCGACGTCGACCAACGGGCGTTTGTCGGTTTGCTTCTGTTTAGATGTATTTAAATTACTAGTTGGAATAGAGCTTTTGTTCTAATTGTGGAAAACCCGTAGACGCTTTTTCCCGGAGGATGTCGAATTCGTATTTGGGATTAATTTTCTGAGATTTACGTCCTGAAATTAATTGTTGAATTGAATTTTTCCTCAAACCAATAACAGTCAACATGTTTTCAATTTCCCTTGCTGCAGTAACAATTCTGACCGCTTTCGGCGCTATAGCCGTATTATGGGCGCAGAGTTTGTATGCAGCCAGTAGGAGCGCAGACGGTTCTTGTCGTAAAACGCTTTCTGGTTCCTGGTTGAGTAAGATTACCTCTCAATCCGAAAAGAAACCGCCGTTGTCTGTTCGAGAAAGGCTTCTTCGGTTGATGATGATTTTTGAACGCGCTGTAGTTAATCGTTTCTCGTTTACCAAGCTGTCTTCTTTTATGACGTACAGTTGCCATAAAGGTTGCGCTCAAAGCAGTACTCGCGTAAGTCTATTAACGGCTTACCTGTATCACTTCGGGTCGCGGTCTGGCGGTTCACCGGTTTTGAAAACAATTCTGGCGTTGATCTGTACTGCAAGAGGCGTTTTTTCCCCAGGAAAGAAGCGGCTTAGTCTTGCTGTTGAACCAGTCCGGGTTCGAGACAAACGCTACAGGCAAATTTAATCGCGTCTTTTATTTTGTCATTTTCACAACAGGTTCAAAGTTCAAAATTCCAGCGTAGATTTTTTTACGAGGATTATTTTGAATACCATATTAATCTCTATGACTACAATGGAGATTGGCTTAATAGCTTTGGCGTTTATCGTCGGGATTGTTGCCGCTGTCGTTGTAGTTCGAATTCTGGATAACGTTCGCAAAAAAGACGCTGCCACAGAGGCAAAGCGCATTTTAACGGCTGCTGAAGAAGACGCTCAAAGAAAAATCAAGGCGGCAGAGCTGGAAGCGAAAGAAATTCGTCTGACCGCTCAAGCTGAAAAGGAAGAAGAGTTCCAGGCTCTCCGCGAGGATATCAAAGAGCGTGAACGAAGCGTTTTGAAACGGGAAAAGGCTCTCGATCAGACGGCTGAAAATCTGGCTCAGCAGGAAAGACTTATCGAAACCACGAAACGCAAGCTGACGGAAAGAATCGGCGACGTTCAACTCAAACGAGACGAGCTCAACAAGCTCATCGAGGTGGAACGTCAGACGCTTCACGAAGTCAGCGGATTAAACAAGCAGGAAGCAACCGATCGGCTTTTGTCGATTTTAGACAGACAACTTCAAACGGAAACCGGAGCTTTGATTCTCAAGCACGAAAAGAAGCTCAAGGAACAATGCGAAGAAATGTCTCGAGAAATCCTGCTGACAAGTCTTCAGCGTTACGCGGCGGCTCATACAGCAGACGCCACCACCAGCACCGTCGACATACCTTCTGACGAAATGAAAGGGCGCATTATCGGTCGTGAAGGCCGCAACATTCGCGCCTTTGAAAAGGCGACAGGCGTAGACGTCATTATCGACGACACGCCGGGCGTCGTTATCGTCAGCGCGTTCGACAACTTCCGCCGGGAAGTCGCTCGTCTGGCGTTGGGCAAACTCATCGCAGACGGCCGCATTCACCCGTCCCGCATTGAGGAAATTGTCGAATCGACCAAAATTCAGCTGGAAAAGTACATCCAGAAATTGGGCGAGCAGGCGGCTCAGGAATGCGACGTTCAGGGCTTGCACAGCCGACTGATTCAGCTTCTCGGGCGTCTTCATTTCAGAACGTCCTACAGCCAAAACCTGCTGCGACATTCGGTTGAAGTCGCGTTCATTGCCGGCATGCTGGCGGAAGAACTCGGGTATGATGAACGTCTGGCGCGTCGATGCGGTTTGATGCACGACATCGGCAAAGCCGTTGACCACGAACAGGAAGGCGGACATCCCAAAATCGGCGCGGACTTGCTCAAACGATACGGCGAACCGAAAGAAGTCATTCAGGCGGCGGCTGGGCATCACGACGACATCCACGTCAGCAACCCGTACACGGTTCTCGTTGCGGCGGCGGACGCTGCCAGCGCGTCACGCCCCGGCGCCCGGCGCGACACTCCGGAACGCTACTACAAGCGCATGGAAGAACTCGAGTCAATTGCCTGCGAATTCCCCGGCGTCGAACACGCGTTTGCCATTCAGGCGGGGCGAGAACTGCGCGCCATGGTTTCCTCCAAAGACGTAACAGACGAAACAGCGGCGAAGATCTGCCGCGACATCGCTCACGCCTTTGAACAGCGATTGACGTATCCCGGTGAAATCAAAATCACCGTTATTCGAGAAACCCGCTTTACGGAAACGGCTAAGTAAGGCAATAGGCAGTAGGCAAGAGGCAAGAGTTAAATTGTCTTTCCCTACTGCCTACTGCCTACTGCCTACTGCCTTCATGCTCAATCTGTTTTTTCCTAAAGACGACAGCCCGCCGCGAACGTTTGCCATTGGCGACGTTCACGGTTATTTCAAGCCGCTGGAAACGATATTCAAGGTTATCGCCCCGAAAAAACGCGATACAATCGTTATGCTGGGCGACTATATCGACCGAGGTCCGGACTCCAAAAAGGTTCTCCAGTTTCTTCGGAAACAGAGTTCAAAATGCAATCTGATAAAGCTGCTGGGCAACCACGAAGACATGCTCTATCAGATTCTAACCGACGATCTGGCGGCTCTGTGCAATACGGAAGACTGGCTTTCCTGGGGCGGACAGCAGACGCTGCAATCCTTTGGCGTGCGGCAACCGCGCGATCTGCCCAAGTGGGTTTTGGAATTCCTCAAGGAATGTTTGCCGTACTACGAAACCACCGATTGCATTTTCGCTCACGCGGGATTCAAGCCAGACGTTCTCATGGAAGAACAGGAACATGACGTTTTGATTTGGGACAAGGTGTTTTCCACCTTCGACTACCCGAAACACGTTTCCGGGAAAAAGGGCTTTATCGGGCACACCGCTCAAAAAAGCGGCGCGCTACTGATCAAAGACGCCTTTACGTGCATCGACACGTGCTGCTATTGCGGCAACTGGCTCACCGCCATCAACGTCGAAACCGGAGAACTCTTTCAGGCGAATCCAGACGGGACGATTCATCAGAATTCGGGAACAGGGAATGGGGAATAGATTTTCGTCTTCGACGAATTTAACCTATTCTTTCATTCCATTCCCTATTCCCTATTCCCAACTCCCTAAACAACATGACATCCAAAAAGAAAATCCTTGTCGCGCTTTCCGGCGGAGTCGATTCCAGCGTTGCGGTTGTTCTGCTGCAGCGTCAGGGATACGAAGTCGGCGCGGCGCATCTTCGTCATGGAGTAGAAAAGTATCTGCCGGACAACGTCGGTTTGCTCAATCCGGATAAAGACGAAAACGACGCCCGGGAGATTGCGAAGATTTTGGGAATTCCGTTTTATGTTCTGGACGTCTCAGAAACGTTTAAGAGCATAACGGACAACTTCGTTTCGGAGTATCTGCGGTGTCGAACGCCCAACCCGTGTCTGCGGTGCAACCGTTTGATTAAGTTTGGGGCGCTGTACGACTTCGCTATGGAAAAGGGCTACGACAAACTCGCGACGGGGCATTACGCCCGGATTCGTCCTGTCTCGCCGGAGGAAAACGGGATTTTTAAAGCGTCCGACCCCAACAAAGACCAGTCGTACGTTCTGTTTGACGTCAAACGCGATCGGCTGTCGAACATCGTCTTCCCGCTGGGCGAGTATTCCAAGCCGGAAATTCGCGCCATGGCGGCAGAGTTCGGGCTGCCCAGCGCTACGAAATCGGACTCGCAGGACATCTGCTTTCTTCCGGACGGCAACCACGCCCGATTTCTCGCGCCGTTTAAAATCGACTCTGCCGGGAATCCGCTTGACACATCGGGTAATATCGTAACAGTTGAAGGCAAAGTCGTTGGAAAGCATGACGGTTGGGAGAAATACACAATTGGTCAGCGCAAAGGGCTGGGCGTTGCAATGAACAGCCGCTATTTTGTCGTGGCTCTTCGACCGGAGACAAATGAAGTTGTTTTGGGAACTCACGACCAGCTCGGCAGACGAACGCTGACCGCATCGGAATCCAACTGGCTCACGGACGTTCCGGAATACTTTTGCTGTCAGGTGAAAATCCGCTATCGCTTTACCGCCGTCAACGCAACCGTTCATTTACTCGACGGCAACCGATTTGAAGTCCAGACGGACGCGCCCGTTTACGGCGTCGCGCCCGGTCAGGCGTGTGTCTGTTACGACGGCGAACGTCTATTAGGCGGCGGATGGATAGATTAATTAGTAATTAGTAATTACTAATTGACGCGAAGCGTTCCTCAAAACTACTGCCTACTGCCTACAAGCAACTACAGCAAATCGCCAAATTCGTCCCGAATCATCTTGCGAATTCGACAATTGATCTGCCGGACGTTCTCTGGCGTCATATTGAGCTGTTGAGCGACTTCTTTGGACGACATTCCCTTGACCGTTACCAGTTCAAACGCTTTAATATGAGCCGGAGAACACGTATCTTTAAGCATGGTAATAATTTGCTGTCCAAGAATAGCTCTCTCTTTTTTCTCTTGTTCTATGGTAATGTTATCAGCAGTAAAATTTGGATCTGGAATTTTTGAAACAGTACTTAATGGAACTTTCTTTCTGTTTACCTTGTTTTTATTATGGTAATCCATTGATCTGGAACAGACAATTGAGCGAAGCCAATTTCTGAACTTGCCATTTGCGTCCTTTTTAAATTTGGCAATCTGCTTAGACAAGGTTACCATAACGTCTTGCAGGACGTCGTCGCTGTCAACATGCGGGACGTTATACTCTTTAATCCAGAATAAAATGAGTTTTTTGTACAACTTTAGAAAACGCACCCATGCGTCCGGGTCGTTTTTACGGCATAAATCCAGCAATGTTGTGGACGTCGGAAGATCTTTAATATTTCGTTTCATAATGTTTTATTATACCCCAATTATTTATGTACAAAAAGCCCCCCGTTTGGCATTTTTAAGAAGATTTTGAAAAAATCATGAAATATTACAAATTTTACGTCACGATTCACAAAAAAGGGCGTTAATTCGAATGAGGAGATATATCTTCTGTAAAAAACAGCTATCAATTGAGAAAAAATGTTTTATAAAATACTCATAATAATCGCAGTAAATTCAATGGCAACTTCTGAATCCTTTCAATGGAATCCAGAAGATTATCGGACAGTTGTTAATTGTCTTGAAGATGGAGACATCGTTTGTCGATCCAAAGACAACTTTATTTCACTTTGCATTAAATGTACATCGATTTCTGATTCACGATTTTCACATGTTGGCATTATCGAAAAAAAGAATGGAAAATGTTATGTAATTTATTCAATCGGTTTAACAGGCTCCGGCAATTCTCGAACTATTAAAGAACCATTAAAAGATTTCACAAATAATACTCTGGATTGGGAAATATATCGGATTAATCGAAACATTGATTCTCGGCATAAAATATGTCAAATTGCAAATACTAAACTGGGAATCGGATACGACTATTTATTTTCCCTCTTTTCAGATGAGAGACTGTATTGTTCAGAACTTGTATATAAATGCACAAATCAAGCTTTGCAGGAAGAGTTTTACACTCCGCAAAACATATTTGGGTTTCCAATAATGCTTGTTTGTCAATGTTATTGTCATACAGACGTCCATAGCATCGTCCATTTAGAACGCCTTAAAGTTAAAATTACGAATCAATAATAGCAAGCGTCCTTTCGACATTATCAATGACAATCATAAACAAGAGCGTTTTGCAAGTCAAGCAGACCTAACGGTCTATTAGAAAATTTCGGTTCACAGACGCGGGATGAAGAACCATATATATAACACTTTTATAAAGGAATTCAAAAATGAAACAAAAATTGATCCTGATTCTGTTTCTGCTTTCGATGGCAACAAGCACTTTGTCTTTTGCACAGTCTTACAACTCCAACATTTCCGAGCGGGAAAAAAATGATTGCCTGTTCATGATTCACGCAGTCTCTAAGGTCTTTACTAGCAGACCTGATTCCACAACAGATGAAGGCATTCAAAAGTATTTTGTCAGAAACTACAATCTTATTAAAGAGCTTCGAGATTATGCAACTGTTCGGGATTACAATCCTGAAATCATTGATTTCCTGAATTCCAACCTCAATTTCTATGCAAAATGCTACAATTTGATAACAGAGATTATCAATCTGAAAAACAGAGACTATAGCGAAGAAATCCAGCAAGGCGCTAAGAATGCGTCCTTTAACGCAGGATACAATATTGGACAAGCGACTGCCGCAAATGGAGGCACAGTAGGAGATGCAATGGCATTATCAATGCTTGCAGGTCCTTTTGCAGCTGCCGCTGGCGCTGAAAATGTAAAAAATGAAATTATCAGGCGTGTTAATACTCGGTCTCAAGAAAATGTAAATGAAATGACTCGCACAATACGCCAAACTGCTCAGAGCAATATGAGCAAAATAAATCTTATCAGGAGAAAAATGAATTGGCCTATGTACTACGGAGGAGCCATGACTTATACACCCTATTTATCAGATAATCCAAATAGTTCCTACCCTCTGGACGGTCCAGATTTGGCTCAATATTCGAAAGTTCAGTTCAAAACAAATCCATTCGCCCGAGCTGAACTATTAAAAGGTCATTTAAACAATATGACATCAAAAGAATATGCAGACGAACAAATACAAAAATGCATTGATTTAATTCCACCAGGAAATGTTTTTAACAGATACCGTCAGGAGATCAAAAACTCTTTAGTATATGACGTTACGAGTTTTTCAAAACCTGGAATGAAAATATATCTCGATAACGAGGGGATAATTAGCGAATTACAATCGCAAGACGGAAAAGGCAATCTTGTTCCTAATCCAGACTCTTCCAAAGGCGACGTTATTTCATTCATTTATCTCGACGATGGTTCATCTCAAATTACTGAAACATTTCGTTTCGCAAAAGGCGATAATCGTCTTTATTCAAGAATCACAATTCTCAATAAGAATGGATATGCTGTAAAAGTTATTCATAAAAATGAAAACGGGGATTATTTCAAGCTGAATAACAATATCGTTGGTTGGACGTTCATTAACGATAATAACGGCAATCCTGTTTGCATGAAATACATTGACAAAGACGGTAACGCAAGTCCTGATTCATCTGGCGTCTGTGAAGAGAGAAGGAAATTTAACAGCGCTGGACAATTAGTCATGGCTACATTTCATGACAAAAATGGCAATCTTTGCGTTGATAAAGAAAAGATTGCAGGCTATGAAATAGAATATGACGCATCTGGAAATCTCCAAAAACACCCGCTGGACAATAATCTGAATCGAATTAGTCCATGCGTCCTTATCAAAGAAGTACTGCCGAATTCGGAGGCTGCCAGAGTCGGCATAAAGGCTGGAGACGTTATTGTAAAATACAACAACAAAACCGTCCGTTCAGTTGATGATTTTATTGAGCTAACAGACATGTCAGAAATGTGGAAGACTTTATCATCAGACAATGATGCAAATTCAGATGACGCAGAGAAAAAGACGATTATTATCAATCATAACGGAAAGGTTAAAGAATTTAAAGTGAAACCTGGAAAAATTGGAGTCAAAATCCGTAACGCAACGCTTCCTCCTGAAATGAGAAAGCCAATATAATCATGCACATGAGCGAGGATCAAAAAGCATGACAAAAAAGAAACAAATTTGAGAATATATTATTTTTCTCCTTTCGTTATTGCATTCAATCCAAAAATGAATATAATGATCAATGTACGTTGGTTTATTATATTCATTTTTTGTTACAATATTGATCATGTCCTGTCCTGACCCTCAAGAGTTACGGTTATACTTTAGCGGCGACCTGACGTCAGATCGTTTCGACGCCGTTGAAGAACACGTCAAAATGTGTCCCCGCTGTCAAAAGCTGTGCGAGCAGTGGGAACTGTCGTCCAACGGGTTTTCGTTTATGCGGATTGATTCCAACCAGACGTCAGACGACTTTCTAAAATCGCTGGACGACTATATCGAAAAGGCGGCTGAAGCCGATAACGGAGAACTCAAACTGCCGGCAGAGCTGATTTCCTATACTTTGGGCAAAAAAATCGGCGAGGGCGGAATGGGCGATGTCTTCGAGGCGGAGCAAAAATACCTCAAGCGAAAAGTTGCGGTCAAGTTTATTCGTCGTTCCAAAATCAGTCCGGAAGCCCTCGACCGGTTCCAGAACGAGATGGAAATAATCGGGAGTCTTTCAGACCCGCATATCGTATCCGCCTACGACGCTGGAGAAATCAACGGGATGCCGTTTCTGGTCATGGAATACCTCGAAGGGGAAACGGTTCAGGATTTAATCCAGCGGGAAGGGAGAATCTCCCCAAAAGCGGCTCTTGACATTGTCATTCAGGCGGCAAAGGGATTGGCTACGGCTCACGCAGCCAACATCGTTCATCGAGACATAAAGCCGGGCAACCTCTGGATCGACAAAAAGGGAACGGTAAAGATTCTGGACTTGGGATTGGCGCGATTTCATAGCGACCAATCGGAAAATGACGAAGAAATCTCAGGGACGCCGGATTTTATGGCGCCGGAACAGTGCGTTGGTTCGTCTTCCATAGACGCTCGAGCGGACATTTACGCTTTGGGCTGCTCGCTGTATTATATGATTACCGGCGAGCTTCCGTTCCCAACAGAAAAATATCCGACAACGCGCAGCAAACTCAACGCGCATCTGCTCACTCCCCTGCCCCGACTTAAAGACGCCGTTCCAAAACTGTTTTCCAAATATGAACGTCAACTCTGGCAGAACGTTCTCGACGCCATGACGGCAAAATCGCCGGAGAATCGGTATGCGTCCGTTAAGGTTGTTATAGAACAGCTTGAACGTCTGAAAAATCGTCACAGTTCTTTTCCCATGATTTTGGCAGGGTATCTGTTCTCGACTGTTTCTTTGTTATTATGTCCGGGATTATTCGCCCTGATTGGAATTGTTCTTGCCTGTATCAATTACAAGCGAGGAAGCCGAAAACACGGAATCGTTCAGTTTACACTGAGCGTGGTTTGCGGAATACTGGGTTGGTTTTTAGGAACGCTTGCCATGTTGAATATATACGAGAAGGAAGAATACGTTCCCCTCTTTAAAAAATATTTTTCTGATGAACAAATTCCAATAGAATCCGAACAGCCGCTTGGCGGCGCCGAAGACCAAAATAGAAAGAACAAAAAGAGCATTCCCGCCTGGGAAGCCGTTTATTTAGCGAAGCTATATGAAGACGCTCAAGATAACGACCCCGCCGCCATGCGAACGTTAGCCTGGCATTATTATCAGGGAAAAAGCATTACAAAAAACTACGTCAAAGCCTTTGACCTATACCGGCGCGCGGCTGAACTGAACGATAACGTGACAGAAAAACAGCGTCAGCAGGAAATGGACGCCGCTTTCGGCATGGCAAATGACGGTTTCGCTCCAGCGCAGCGTCAGCTGGGAGATGCGTATTTATCAGGAAAAGGAGTTGAGCAGGATTCTCAAAAAGCGTACGAGTGGTTTCTCAAAGCCGCCCAACAGGGAGACGACAAGGCGCAGTTTCGCGTTGCCGAAATGCTCAGCAGCGGCGAAGCGGGAAGAAAAGACCTTTCAGAAGCTGTCAAATGGTTTCTCAAGTCAGCAGAGCAAGGCATGACGGAATCTCAGTACGCTCTTGGAATTTGCTATGCTAACGGCGAGGGCGTCGAAGCGAACTTTGACGAGGCGGAACGATGGCTATTAAAAGCGGCTCGACAGGGCGACCCCAGACATCAATATCAGCTTGCGAAGCTGTACCGAAATCACGGCGAGTCAGGAAAAGCGTTTAGCTGGCTGGAACAGTCCGCCAAGCAGGGATACCAGCCTGCCCAACAAGAACTCTCCAAAATTCAGGGAACGCGTGAAATTCAAATTAACGTCAATAACTAACGCTGGAATCAGGCTTGTTCGTTACACAAAAAAGCGAGAGCTCCGTTAACGCGGCGCTCTCGCACTCCAAAAGATTTTTCGCAACGTGCTATACCCCACACGGCAAGCGACCAACGGGAGCGATTTTTGGCGCCACGCGCGGTAGCGCGAATTGGGAGAGGCGCCTCGCCGCCGAGAGTTCCGTTAATGCAGCGCTCTCGCTGTACAATATTGTGTTATGCTTGCATAATTACGAATTACGCAGTCTTTCTTTTCCGCCAGTACAGCAGTCCGGCGGCGCCAAGCGCCATCAGCGCCCACGTCGACGGTTCAGGAACGGCGTTGCGGTCAATGTCCATTCTGACGATATTGCCATCTCCTGCGAGATACAGACTAAAGTAATCAGGAAGCGTTTGTCCGTTGAGAATTCGATCAATAATACCTTCTTCGAATGATTCGCCGCTTGTCGCGGTAAGAATGTCGTATGACGTTCCCCACGGAATATCGTCTGTCAACGTAAAGGAAATCAAACCATTATCCAAGTCAAATGAATTGGCAGACATGGTGTCGAAGCCGGATTCGTCCATTTCAAGCAACAGCGTTCCACCGTTAAGTATGAAGTCTCCGTCAATATCAACGTGACCAACAGAATTGCCGGGCGAGAAAACCGCGCCTTCATTGATTACGAGATCGCCGGTGAACTGACCTTTAAAGTCCAGTTCGCCCGCTTCAACCGTGAAAAGCTCCGATTGGAACAGATCGCCTGTTGCTAAAATTTTCAGGGCGCCAGCGCCCGTCTTGATAACGTTTCCGCCGGAAACGGCTGCGCCGTCTGTGAACGTCAGCTGTTGTTCACCCTCAGGAACGTAGTATTCCAACGTCGCGCCGTCAGCAATTTCAATGGGGCTGTTCGCCTTGAGCGCGTCGCCCGTCAGAGCAAGCGTACCTTCTGAAACCTTCATAACGGCAGTATAGTCATTGTCGCCGGAAAGCGTAAGCTTACCAGCGCCGATTTTTTCCAATGCGCCAGAGCCGGAAACGACGCCGGACAGAATCAGGTTCTTATCTGTGTCGATTTGGAACGATCCATCTGCGTCCAGAATTACCTGCTTGTCATACGTTTCTGTATTCGAGTCGCCATTTTTGATAAACCAGGCGCCCCTTTTATCCGTACCGTCAATAGTCCAATTCTCGGCGGACATATCAGCCGTGTTGACATTATAATACCATATCGATTCAGGGAAGGCGTGCGTCCAAACCTGATCAGCCGTCATGGCGGAAGAATACAACGCGATATCGTCAACTATGCCGGCAAACGCCTCGCCGTCGCCATTGGAACCAATCGTTCGCGAAATTGGCAAATCAATAGCAGGTTGGTTTGAAGCATTTTTGCCGACCAGCTCGCCGTTAATATAAAGGAACAAATCGTCGCCCTGTCTGACGTAAGCGACATGAATCCATTGGTCAACCAATTGTGAAAGATCATAACTAAATGCGCTGACGCCATCCGGACCTTTGAATTCAGCGTCGTACGCGCCCCATTTTGTAAACCCGGGTTTACCGCTGTTCATAATCCAGCGCAATGAACCGTTATCGCCGGATACCAAAGACTGACGACCTGAAATGTTGTGAGGATTGATATAAAATTCCGCAGTCCAGTCGCCTGTGATGTTGGATGTGCCCGTCAGATCAACCTTGGAATTGTTCCCGCTGAAATCCGCGACCTGATGCAGTTCTGAAATCGCCGACATGTCAACGTTTCTGGAAGCGCCAGCTCCCTCAACGGGACTGGAACCGTAATCTGCAATAATATTGGTAGACCGGTCGTCAAATTTGTACCAGTGAACTGGCTGATCTGTAGAAATGACGGTTTCCATAGCTATAGAATGATCTTGCGCTTTGGCAAACTCAGCGTCTGAAAATGGCGCTACCAGAGTAAGATTGCGAAGAACAGCGTTATTTTCTTTGTAATTATAAGGTCCAATAGATTTAATTCCGCCTGCCGCGTCGATGGTTGCAATCGGGTAGGTGTAAGTATGGGAATACGTATATTCTCCGGGATGATCGCCGGAATTCGCCAAGCCGAACTGCGTTGTAAAGACGTAGTTGCCAGCGGTATCGTCTCGATGAATGGTCAATTTCATCATCGTGGAATCGGTAGAGTTTCCAATCGGCGGGGTAAATCCAATATTCTGATTGCTGATTTTGCCGAAAGACCCTTCAATACGAAAAGCGCCGTTGTTATATCCAGGATGGTAAATGAACGTCATTTGATTATTGTTAATCGAAATGCCGTGGTGAAAGCCGCCAGGATTAACGCCGTTCCAGTCGCAGGCATACCATGCTTCGTAAACCAGATCGCCGGCTGTCAAGTCGTAAGCGGTTGCTGTCGACAAGAACCGGGAAGCGTCCATCTGAATAGTGCCGGAACCCGTACCGCTAGCCTGCTTAATAAATCCTGTTCCGAGGTCAAAACGAATATTGTCGTTGCCGCCAGATTTATAATAGCGCAAGTTGGAATACCAGGGTCGCAAATCCGTGGTCTGAGACCATTTCGCCTGAGATCCAGGCGCCACCTTTCCAACGCTGAAGTCGTTAAAATACTCGACAACGTCTGCATACGTTGTAACAGCAAACGACAAACCAATCAAAAACAGCAAACTTGCAATTGTACGTTTCATATTTTTATATTCCAATCGATAATGTGGGTATATTTCAACCGCGAACGATATTTATATAATTTACCTTACTATCCATTATACCATAAATTCAGAATTTTCAAGACATTTTTTAAAATTTTTTTAAATTTTCCGAGAATCTGGTATATATATGTTTAGCAGAATAGACGTTATTTCGTCTTAAGACGCTCGATTTCACCTGTTGTCCGGCTTATCTCGAACTCAGCGCGGTTGTCGGCGTCCTTTTGAACTGTCAGCGTGAACGTAAAGGGAGAATTGAAGCGGAACCCGACCGTCGGTTTATGCGGCGTTGAAAGAAGCCGCGTTCTGAACAGTTCCATTCCGGACGCTGCGTCCATGCAAACGATGGTTAGCTCATAAGTAGAGGTCGTCGTTTGAACTTCGACAGCGTACAGGCGCCCGAATTCGTAATGCAGCGGAGCGAGCCAGCGGGAATTGGCGCTGGAAGGCGATTTTTCCCACGCGAGGGCGTCGAACTGGCGGGAATCGACGCAAACCAGACGATTGCCCAACTCCAGCGGTGAGCGACGATTGGGGTTCTCGTAAGCGTCCGGCGTCCCGATTCGAGCAAAGATCAACCCGTCGCCCGTTACGCAAGCGTTGTTAAAAGAGCCGTTGTAAAGAGCCTTGACCGAGTCCGGCGCGCCGTCCTCTGCCAGCAGTTCCGGCTCCTGCCCTGCCCCGATTCGCCATAACCCTTCAGCGTCCACGCGATAATTCATTTTAGGAGACGTCTCCGAGGAATCGTTCTTTTCAGCGGGCGAAAGTCGTGCAAAGGCGTCGGCGAGAAACTCATTTAAGTCAACCTTCTTTCCGCCCATGGATCCGACAGCGCGGGGATAGCGCTGTTTGAAATCCGCCAACTGTTTCTTGAGATCAGCTTGTTCTTTTTCAAACTCCATTCCGGAAAGGAGCGAGCGCTTTCCGAACAGGCAAAGCAAGCGTCGGGCGTTAAGCTGTTCGGGCGGAAGAACGCTGGAATCGTAACACGGCGCGGACGCCAACTCGTCTAAAGCGCGAAGCGACGCTTCGTACTGTCCAGCTTGATAAAAGTATTCAGACAGGTTGTCCAGAGCCGTCTGAGAAGCGCGGGCGGCGGGATACAGTTTGTAGACTTGCCACAAAGCCGCCATCCGAGCTGATAAATCCTCCCTGGCGATCGCCTGACGATAAAGCTCTGCTGCCGTCGAGTCGTATCGGCTTTGATAGATCGCCCGTTCCTGAGCCGTCAATGAGCGGTTTCGTCCCAGCGCGGCAGCGTACTTGAGCGGGACGAACTGACCGTTACTCGGAACCAGAGTCGTTCCGGCAGTCGCCTTGAGCTGGTCTGCCGCGTTGAGAGCTTTAATATACGGTTCCTGAGAATAGATACGTTCCAATTCCGCCAGGACGGTTTCGTCTGCCGTATTGAAATGCGCCCAGTCTTCTGCAAATGTAACAGAAGTCAAGGCAATCGTCAGGAGCAGGAATCGGAAGCAGGAAATGGGAATAAGAACGAGGCGTTTTACCGCCTCGAATCGTCTATTACATAAAGCTGTCTACCACGTCTTTGGGGGCGGGAGCGTAGCTGTGTGGTTCCATGGAAAACGACGCGCGACCTTGTGACAAGCCGCGGACGGCGTTGGAGTACCCAAACAGGTTGATCAGCGGCGCGTTCGCGCTGATAACCGTTGATTTCCCTCGAGGGTTGGTTCCGTTGACAATAGCGCGGCGCTGCTGCAAGTCGCCGACGATGTCGCCGACGCATTCGTCCGGCGAGGTAATCTCGATCTTCATGACGGGTTCCAGAATCTGATATCCCGCGTCTTTGAGAGCCTTTGAGAACGCGTCCGCGGCAGCGATTCTAAACGCGACTTCGTTCGATTCACCCTCTTTGGCGACGCCGCCCAAAACGGTCATCTTGACGCCAATGAGCGGAAACCCAAACGAGCCGCTTGCGCCCTGGTCTTTGAGCGTTTCAACCGTCGCCTGCCAGTACTCCATCGGGAATTCCGGCTCTTCGGCGGCGATGTCAAACCCCGGAACGACGAGAACGTGCTGTTCGCCTTCCGGCAGCGGCTCCATCTTGATTGTAACGTCCGCGAAGTGCGGCGCCCCGGCGATAACGCGCCGACATTCGCCCGTTGCAGTAACTTCTTTTTGAATGGTTTCTCGATACGAAACGCGAGGATGATGGACGCGGACGTTAAGCTTGAAGTCGCGCAAAATGCGGTGCTTGATAACCTCTAGGTGAAGTTCTCCCATGCCGGAAATAAGCGTTTGTCCGGTGTCGGGGTCGACCTTGGCGGTAAACGTTGGGTCTTGCCGACGCAGCATTTCCAGCGTCTCTTCCAGTTTCTTTTTGTCCGTCGACGTCTCCGGTTCAATCGCCATCGAGATAACCGTTTCCGGGAACGAAATCGATTCCAGCAAAACGGGATGGCGCGTGTCACAGATTGTGTCGCCGGTCGACGAGCAGCGCAAGCCGATTACGCCGACGATTTCGCCCGCGGTCGCTTCGGGAACCTGTTCCCGGTCGTCAGCCAGAATGCGCCAGATTTGCGGGATGTTTTCTTTGACGTTTCTGCCCGGATTGAGAGCGCGGGACGAGGCTTTGAGAGTTCCGGAATAAATGCGTAAGAAACAGAAATCGCCGTGTTTGTCGGGAACGATTTTGAACAGCAAAGCCGCCAGAGGTTCATTGGGATCGGGCTTGAGAAGGACTTTCTGCCCGGCTTTTTTCCCGCCAACTTCCTCCGCTTCTACCGGCGGTTTGTCCAGCGGAGAGGGCAGATAATAGTCAACGCCGTCCAAGACCATCTGAATCCCGATTTTATGCAACGCTGTGCCGCAGAAAACCGGAACGCACATGTCGTTAATCGTCGCCTGACGAATGACTTTGCGAATCAGTTCCGGCGACGGTTCCTCTTCCGCCAGAAGGACTTCCGACAACTCGTCGCTGAACATGGACAGCTGATCCAGCATCTGAGCGCGCCACATTTCCGCGTCGTCCGCCATCTCGTCTGGAATCGGTTCCATCGTGAACTTTTTCCCATCGGAATCCTGGTCATAGACCCGCATTTTCATTTGAATGAGGTCGATAATAGCGCGGAACGGGTCTGACGTATGAGCGGGTCCCGCGCCGACGGGAATTGTTACAACGATCGGGTTGCAATCCAGGCGGCGTTCCATCTCCTGAACGGTGGCGTAGAAGTCCGCCCCTTCGCGGTCCATTTTGTTGATAAACGCGATTTTCGGAACGTGGTATTTTTCTGCCTGACGCCAAACGGTTTCCGACTGGGCTTCGACCCCTTCGCGAGCGGAAAAGACAATAACCGCGCCGTCGAGAACGCGCAGCGAACGCTCGACTTCCGCCGTAAAATCGACGTGACCGGGCGTGTCGATAATATTATAAACACAGTTGTTCCATTGAATCGGAACGGCGACGGAATAAATCGTAATCCCGCGCTCCTGCTCTTCTTCGTCGTAGTCGGTAGTTGTAGTTCCGTCGTCAACCTGACCAATCTTATGGGCGAACCCGGAATAGAACAGCATCGCCTCGGTCAGGGACGTCTTCCCGGCGTCAATATGGGCGATAATCCCGATATTTCTCAAATTCTGTAACGGAAACGAGGTGGATTTGGCGGCCATGGCAGT
>JAFSMW010000141.1 GCA_017447745.1 Thermoguttaceae bacterium | reverse complement strand
TCGAGACGTAAAACTTCCCGTTGTGAAATCGCAGACTGCTTGCCCACGTTCCGCGTCCGTACTCGTTTTTCCCGTTGTTGAGGTTGAGCGAATCCATATCCGCCAGGTTCCCGTGCGCGTACGACGCCAGTTTCCAGTTGATCAAGTCCTTGGAATAGTAAATCGGCAGGCCGGGCGACAGGTGCATGGTCGTCGAACTCATGTAGTACGTATCGCCGACGCGAACAACGGACGTGTCGGGAACGTCCGACCAGATAATCGGATTGGTTTGCTGAACGCGTTCCGGTTCTTGAGCGAACGCCGTCTGAACCGTCATGCCAGCCAGCAGAGCGGCAAAAATCAGGATTCTTTTCATAATAGCTTTTGTTTGTTGGAGGCTTAGAGGAAACGGGAAAAAACGCAACATTTTAACGTTTATTTTCCGATTATACCAAGACGTAAAACAGAATGCAATGCACTATTGCGTAAAATTTGTTGTCTTTTTACGATTATGATGAGCGCTTGCGCGGGGAGTGCGGCGCCCCTAGGCGCCGCCTTGTCCAAAGTCCCGCTGAAATATAATGCCGCAGCCGAAAACGATTCCGGGTCGCGGACGAAGTCCGCAAAAGAATTTTTAAGCCGCAAAGAACGCAAAGGACGCAAAGAAATGGAAGACGGTAACGAATTAATGGAAGGCGGTAATGAAGCGACCATCGGGAGCGGAATTACGCATTCGCCGTTAGGCGAACAAACCGTTCGAATCGTGCATACCAAATCGACGAAGCCAAAAACCTCCCCCGGATGTAGCCCGTCCTCGGGCTACCTTGCCGAAACAAGAATAAATCTCTTTCGCAACAGCCCTCCTCCGCCCCGCTGGATCGCAGCTGTCTCAGCTGCCGAAGAAAATTAAAAACTCGAAAATCACAAAAAGGAACGAAATATTCGAAAAAACGACGCTAGAAGCGTCGCCACTCCAAAGCTTGATAGAAGTAACATGTTAGCTGTACGATAATACAAACGTGTCCCTTTTACTTATGCCACCACATCCTTGAAAACCACGAAACAGGGCAGTCTTCGAATGCATGATAGCCAATCCTTACACTTCTGGGAATTACTATGGATGTTAAGGAACTACAACCAGAGAACGCCCGTTCTCCAATCTCCGTTAAGCCTTCTGGAATTACCACGGATGTTATGGAACTACAATATTCGAACGCTCCCTTTTCAATCACTCTCACACTTTTGGGAATTGCCACGGATATTAAGGAGCTACAATACTGGAACGCCCCCCGTTCAATCTCCGTTAAGCCTTCTGGAATTACCACAGATGTTAAGGAACTACAACCATAGAACGCATAATTTCCAATCTCCGTTACGCTTTTGGGAATTACCACGGATGTTAAGGAGCTACAATTCTCGAACGCACAGTTTCCTATCTTCGTTACGCCATCTGGAATTACCACGGATGTTAAGGAACTACAATCCCTAAACGCCCTATATCCAATCTCCGTCGTGCCTTCGGGAATTATGACTTCTTTTTCTTTTCCGATGAATTTTTTGATTTTTGTTCCGTCCCATTCGAAGGGTGATTGGCTGGTTGAGGGGAGTTTTTTTTGCGGTATCGGATGATTCTGTTCAATTGGTGCCGGTGGAATGGTTGCGATAATATCCTCAATTACCGGTTGTTGAATAACAGCATCTTGGGTATGTTCCGGCAACTTAGAAATGGACGGCTGAATCTGTTCATTTTGCACCGGTGGAACGATTTCGTTATTGTCCTCAATAACCGGTTGTTGAATATCGACGTCCTGTATTGTATCTGGCAACTTGGAAATAGGCGGCTGACTCTGTTCAATTTGAGCTGGCTGAACGGTTTCGTTCTTGTCCTCAATAACCGATTGTTGAAAAACAGCACCCTGCGTAGTTTCCGGCAACTTGGAAATGGGCGACTGACTCTGTTCATTTTGCGTCGGCGGAACGGTTGTATTGATATTCTCAATAACCGGTTGTTGAATATCGGCGTCCTGTAAAGTTTCCGGCAACTTAGAAGTGGGCTGCGGATACGATTTTCCCGTTAGAACTAATTCAATCTGATTGACCACATCAGCAATTGTTTCTGGCGTTTGTACGGCGGCTTCACGCCGACTTAAAGGAGCAAGCTGGTAAAAAAGAGCATCGTGTTCCGTTACGTCGAACGAACCCAACTTGTAAGGAAGAACTCGCTTTTTGAGTTGTTTCGCCACAACGATTTCCTGAAGCATGTCGGGAGAATCTTTTGCTTCTTTTGTCCATACGACCAAGAGGACTTTACACGCTTTTATCGCCTGCGCAAGTACGGTGGAATAATCCATGCTATAGTTGACTCCAACGCGGTCAATAAAATAAGAAATTCCCTGTTTTTTGAGTTCCTCTTCAATCGGCGCAACCAAATCGGCGTTGCAATGTCGATATGAAATAAACACGTCGCCTGTTACCAACGGCGAAGATTTCGTTGCAACCGGCAAAACAATATCGCCTTCGAGCCTATAGAACGGCGTTTGTTCCTTGCCCAGTTCCATGGCGGTTTTCTCTATATTGCTGCTGATATAGCTGGCGATTTGCAAAACGCTGGTACAGCGTTTATTCATTGCGTCAAGAAGGTGAGCTGTAAACAGACCGTGCTGGCGAGCGTCCCATTCGTACGCGCTCTGCCCTTCTTTGCAGGAATTGAGAATCGCCACGTTGGACTGGAAATTCGGGATCTGCGTTTTTCTTCTAAAAACAATGTCTCGAGCGGCGTTTTCCATGCTTGTCTGGTCGAAGGCTGTAAGCGTTTCCGCCTCGCCCCGGTCGTGAATCGTCTGGCAGCAGTCCAGAATCAAACACGTATTCTTCGCATGAATATTAGCCAGAAGTTCCTGAAGCTCGTCAAAGGGCAATCCCTGATATTCCGCTCTGGCGGTCATAACGTCCAGCGGGCAGAGATACCGTTTGCCATTTCGGAACAAACCGTGTCCCCAGAAGCCGAAAATAAACAGGTCGAGTTCCTGATTCGCCAGTTTCTCTAAATGATCCTGAATGATATAGCGGTTTGTCGGCTTGAACAGCCCCGGTCTGGCGTCGGTTAAGAGCATAATCTCGTTGTCGGAAAAACAGTAGTTCTGCTTGAGCGAGTCCGCCACTGCTTCCGCGTCCTGACGAGCGTACTTCAATCCCGGTAATATCTGGTATTCGTTGATTCCGATTAGCAAAGCCTGCTTTTTCATGGGGGAGTTTGGCATGGGAATATATCTCCGAAATAATAATTTGTTATATATTGTAATTATAACAAAGAATTGTGAAAGCTGCAACCGGGGGGAGAAAAATATATGGTACACGCAAATTTTTTTATAAAAATAGACAAGATGAGAAGCTGGATTGCGTCCAGAAAGGACGCCATTTCTATAACCGTCGACTTTAGTCTACGGGCAGCGCCAACCTATCCCTCCCTCCTAATCGAGTCAGTCCTTTTCTTTCCCTCCCTCACGCCAGGCGTGAGGGAGGGAAAGAAAAGGGTATTTGTCGATTGTTTTTTTGTTGTCGGCTTTTCCCCCCGGAGGTTGAAAACCGCCGGTTATAGAAATGTAACCCCTTCGGGGTTAGAGTGAACGCTTTGCGTCCGATTTTTTCTTTGTGTTCTTTGTGGTTAATTTTCTTCGGCGGCTGAGACAGCCGTGATCCAGCAGGTCGGACGAGTTTTCCACGTTCTCAAGATTTTTGGAAGCTTCCACGTTGGCTTGACGGCTTTCGCCGTCAAGTTGTAACATCCAGAGGACGTTTTCTGCTGCGTCACAGATTAGCAGCGAGACGCAGGACAAGGCGGCGCCTAGGGGCGCCGCACTCCCCAAACTTTCTACTTTGTCAGCGTCAGGATTCCAAACGACTGCGGGTTCCAGACGGGCGTCAGACCTTCGCCCCAAAGCAGGTGCGCTTCCGGAGCGTCGGAGGAATCCGCGTCGGTCAGGCGCAGCGACAGCCCCAGCTTCGTTCCCAGCGTTCCTTTCGCGCCGCCCAGGTCTGACCACGGCATCGCGATTTCGTACGTCGTCTTGTTGCCCTTCTGTGTAACAGCGATGTCGTATTCGGACGAGTCTTTGGTCAGCTGACCGGATTTCAGTCCGCCGGAGAATTCCGTAGGACGGTAGAGCGAATGTTTTCCGCTTCCTCCGCCGGGCGAGGCAGGGCTGACGTCAAAGCAGAACGCTTTTCCGTCTTCTCCCGGCAGGCGATTGAGCGGATGAATGGCGATTCTCACTGTGTCGCCGGCAATGCCCTTGGCGTCGGACTTCTCGCGATGTTTGTCGTCAATAACCTCAATTCCAACGTACAGGAACTGCTCGTCGTAGTTGAGATAGACAACGCCGCTGCAGTTGTCCGGCGTCCACTTGTACGATTTGTTTACCGTCCGAACCTGATTTCTGCCCAGCAGAGGAATCGGCGCGGACTGGTCGAAGTCGCTCAGGTCGCCGTCGATTTTGCGCTTCTCTCCCGATTTAACCTGCGGTGCAAACGCGACGTAGTCTGACCCTTCGTAGGGAACGAGAATGGCGTTGTCGATCATCGACCAGCCGTCGCCTCTGCAGACCGGCGCCGCTGAGACTTTCGTAGCCCCGTCTGGCAGTTCAAGCCGTTTGCTGAAGACCTGCCAGCAATCCTGCGTATTGGGAGCCTGGAAGACCTGAAGCCAGTGCCACGTCCAGGATTTGCCGTCTGCCGTTGACCCGCCGAAGTTGGAACCAGTCGCCAGATTCTCGGATTTAATCCAGAAACTGTACACGTATTGACCGCCCGCTACCGGGATTTTCGGAAGGTTCTGATAGACGTTGTAATACGCCCCGTGCGTCTTTTCAAAGCGGAGAACGTACTTCCCGTGCCCCAGTTCGTTGGGGTTGTTGAATTCCGTTCTGACGCCCTGTTTTCCCGTTCCGCCCCATTCAGCCGCGGCAGCGGGATCGCCGGCAGGTTGTTCAAAGCCCGGATTGAGCAGCAGGTTCCCGATCTGATCCGGGTTGACGGCGTTGACAACAACCTTTCGGACGAACGTTCCCTGCAGCGTCTTGGATGCAGCGTCGGCGTATCGCAATGTAACAGTCGTTGGCGTCGCGCCGTTGGGAACGCTGTCAATTTTCAGCAGCTGCGTTACCGTTTCTCCCGGTTTGAGCGAGACTGTAACACCCTTGCCGCCGTTGGGAGCGACGTTTTTATCCAAACGAACGTTGACCAGAATCGGCTTCTTCAAAAGGTTCGACAGCCGAACGGGAACTTCCAATTCTTTGTCGGCAATGCCTGAAACAGTCGGAACAGCCGCCTCCGATCCCGGGAAGGACAGAATCAGCGCCGCTTTAATCGCCTGAACGTCTCCGCCGACGACAATATAGGGGCTGGACGTCAACGACAGTTTCGTCTGTCCGGACTGTGGAAGCGGGGTTTCGTTCCCCTGCTGATCGACCATCGCCTTGGGATTGAACCCGTTAGGAAGCGTAACAGTTTCGCCGTCCTTCTCGTTTGTAGAAACGATAAGAACCGGCGTTCCGTCCGGTTTTTCAAACAGCTTGAGGGAATCGGACTTGCCCAGCGAGATCTCCCCGACGGGCTTGGCGTTTCCAATCGCGTTGATAAGAACCGCCAGCGCGGCGGCGCCGGGTCGCGGGCTCATATCACCCCAGAAATGGCTCCAGTCGCCAGCAGCGGCGCCTTCGCCGCCAAAGAGAACGATGTGCTCGCAGCCGGCAAGCAGTTCGTCCGGGAATCGGGTGAAGTAATAATCTCCCTGCGCTGTGTTTTTCATGGCTTCCGACAGCGGCATTCCCCACGTGGACTGCGTCCCGCCCAGCGCGGTTTCGTTGTCCCAAACAGCAACCTTGTCAGCGCACCCGACAGCAGCCAGGTCGCGTTTGGCGCCGCGAACGGACGAACCGGTTCCGTAATGGACGGGCAGAATATCGATGTATTCGCCCACGCCGGCGGCTAAAAGATTCTGTCGGAACGTTTGCGGCCACAGACCGCCCGCCAGCTGGTTGCGGAGCTTCGGATTGACGCGTTTCGCCGCTTCAGACCCGACCCGGCACAGCATGGCGTAGTCCGCCACCGGGTCAGCGCAGACGTCGCCCGGCACGATTTCGTTTTGCCATTCAAAGCCGATAATGTCGTTTTTGAACTCCGCCGCAACGCGGGTTATAAAGCGTCGAACGTCTTTCTCGTCCAGCGGCAGGGCGGAGAACGCTTTTCCGTACGACTTGTCCGACTGAATCGCCCAGACCGGAATGCCGTCAATCAACAGCCACGGACGAATTCCGTTTTTATTGCAGACGTCGATACTGTTACGAAGGCTCTTCCATGCGGCTTCGTTGTACTGACCGCGGGCAGGTTCGAGTTGTCCCCAGTTGATCCAGACGCGGCAGGAACTCAGACCCAGCATGCGGTTGGCTTTCACCGCCTCTTCAGACCCGAAAAACTTCTGACCGCCAAAGGGCGTTGGACCGTTTCCGATCGTCTTTTTCAAGTCCGGAATGCGGGCGAAGGTAACCTCGCGAGCTTCCGCGCCAGGCAGTTCCGCACGAAGCAGGAACGTACCTTTTTCGTCGATATTGATTGGAATGGGCGTCGGCTTGCCGCTGGGGTCAGGGAAATCGACAGAGCCTTTGGCAACCGTCTTTCCCTTGACGTTTGTAACAGTCCAGTTGAGCTTGGCGGGGTTCATGCCCTCGGCTTTATTCAGAGGCGTCGCCTGCATGACGACTTTCTGATCGTAGGTGAAGAGATTCCCCGGGTGCGAGCCGCACGGGCGAAGAGGACTATGTTTTGTTTCGGAAATATTGTTTTCGGCGTTACCCTCATCCAACTGGGAACCGACCCTGTCGGTGGCGGCGTCGAGTTCAAACCAGCCGTTGGCTCTTGCAAAGCCCGGCAGACCGTGACGAATCGACCACGGCCAGTTCTTGCCGTCATGCCCGCGGAACTGGGCGATTAACAGGAGGGAGTCCCCGAACTTGCCCTTTTCCGGTTCTGCGCTGGCGTATGGCTTGGGCAGTTTGAACGTCCAGCTTCCCTTGGCTCGCTTTCCGATTTCGCACTTGAAATTGGGCGCGCCGACGCCGTGGTAATTGTGATGAGTGCGGTGATTCTCGTATTTCCCGTCGGGGCAGTCCACCCACGGACCGACAACCCAAAGAACGATTTCCGTCCCGCCCCAGTCGTCGGACTTGTCGACGTAATATTCGAACGGCACGATGACCGTTTCCCCTTCTTTCCAGACAGGCTCGCCGCCGTCCTCGGATTGCGGTTGTCCGACGACAATCCAGCTCTTTTTGAGCGTCGCGGTTTCCGGTCGGAACGTCGACAGGATTTCAGCGTTCACCAACGGCAGAATCACCGGGCCAAACGCCTTGAGTTCGGCTTCTTCCCAGCCTTTGGTCGTAAGAAAATAAATCGGCTGAACGCCTTGGTCGTCCGACTTGTATTGCGGCATTGTATATCTGAACGTGAGCGTCTTGCCTTCCTGCGCCGGCTGCGGGTTCCCGCCCCACGCGGCGTATCCGAGGTACTGTCCCTTTTTGGCGTGATGAATATCTCCGCCGATCTTTTTACCCGCAGGAATCTTTTTGGGTGTAACATAGACCTCAAACTTCTGACCGGGTACGGCTTTTTCCGGGTAGTCGATTGTAAGCCAATCCGTCTCCATCTTTTTTCTCGCCGATTCCTGAGCCAGCGCGGACGCGGTCAACGCCGCCACCGCCAACGCTGCAATCGTAATTTGTTTAAATTGAGCAATAGAAATCATTTCTTCGCCTCGTTGAAATTATTGGGAAAACTGAAAATCTCTCGACGCTGATTCACGTCGGTAATAATATTGTATACAAAAAGAAATTGGAATGCAACCCCGGGGACGGACGATGGGGTGCGATAAATTTTGGGTTGCGAATACAGATAGTTTTTGTTTTTGAACGCAGAGAACGTTTCTGGGGAGCGGACATTGTCCGCGATAAATAAAGGTTGTTAGTTTTTTGGCGGGTAATACCCGCCCCCCGTAAACGTCGCCTCATATTTCATGATTTCATGCCCCCCAATTTTGAACGCACCCCGGACGACGAGGCAAAAGAGTTAGTAATAAGAAATGAGGAGTTGACTTTTGCGGCAGCAAGACGACATCGCCTATGAAACGAGCGCTATAAGATTCAAAAATAGGCTCTTCCAGTACGTTGGCACTTATTGTTGTGAAACAGCTTTTAGCTCCCAGCTTTTGATGTTAGCCTCTGACTTTAAAAGCTAAGCCTGGAGGTTCAAATGCACAAGCTAATTTGCTAATGGCTTCTCTGGCGCTAAATTGTCGGATGCCCTCAAAAATATTTAGAGCGACTTTTTTGCCGTGATGCAAATCCAGCCTTTTTCGCGATCTTCGTCTAAAGAAAGATCGACAAAGCCGGCAAGCTGAACAAATTGTTCCAGTTCTTTCGGGGTCGGGCAGAACATGTTTAACTCTTTGGCGATTTCCTCGTGACGGTCAGACATGTTTCCGCCGACCATTTCCAAAACCGTCATGAACGTTCCGCCTGGAGCGAGAACGCGAAGAATATCATTTAACCCCGCCGCCGCGTCTTGCCAGAAATAGAGGCTTTCGACCGAGAAAACGGTATCAAAAGAATTGTCTGGATAATCCAGATTGGGAACCCCGGAAATCTTGAGTTCCATTCGTCCGGCGGCGACGGCTTGTTCGTTGATTTTTCGAGCGAATTCGACAGCCAGAGGGGAAATGTCACATCCCGCCAGACTTGCTTCAGGAAACTGAATCGCCAGCTTTGCCAGCGCCGCTCCGCCGCCGCAGCCGACGTCTAAAATCCGATTTCCAAATTTGACGTGCGAGAATCCCCAGTCGGTCAGATCGCTGTGTCCGCGATTCATTCCCTCGATCATCTCAGCGCCCAGTTCCCCTTCAGGAAAAGCGGCGTTGCGGATCAAATTGAGATAATCTTTTTCCATTGACCTGACGTGGGGTTCTATTCGTTTATGTTTTCAGAGTCTTTGAGCAGCGAATCGAAATTATCGCTTGTCGGAAGGATTGACGGCGAAATATCAGATTCAATCTGTTTTGGCTGTTCCTCTTGTTTAAGCTGAGAATCGTCCAGTTCTTCGCCCAATTTGACCTTTATCGAATTGGTAGGCAGCTGACCGTTAACGATCATGCGATTATCCAAATCGGACAAAAATTTCGTGGCGAAATCCACGATGTACTTTTTTTCAAAATCGTAGACGCTTGGAGAGTTGTCAACAAACGAAAAATAGCATTTACACAGTGGAATGTGACCGCCAAAACGTATTCTGGCAAATTGCGGAGCTTCCCAGCCGGAACCGTCGTTCCACGCCCAGAAAACGCGGACGGAATAGTCTTCCTTTTTAAAAACGACGGTAAAGAAAGTCGCCTTTCGAGCGTATTTTTTACCGGTTTGGGAATTTGTATAGACGTAATCGAAATCAAACGTCTGAACTTCTCCCTGCTGTTCATATCCGGAACCGGGATAACATACGACAGGAGAGTGCATTGCAACGCGGAATGAAACCCCGGAAATAAAATACAAATTGATTTTTTCTTCAGTCAGCTTGTTCTCGTAAACGCGAGAGATCTGCGCTATAGCGCCGGATTCTTTAGTAATGGCGTCGTTCGCCTGCTCGTTGTCCGTTCCTTCCCAGTAGCCAAAAGTTGAAGGCGTTTCCTGAACGATTTTTACCAAATAATCCATGTACTGCTGAGAATACCCCAGCATGCTCGTTGAAACGTACAACGCTCCAATCAATAATAATCCAATAGCGGCAGGAATGTATATTTTATACTGCATTGTCAGGAGAATAAAGAACAATTAGCAATTTGCAATTCGCATTGAGCGCTGCGTTTTGCAAAAACTGCTAATTGTTCAAAGCTGGTTGCGGATTGTGAATTACGGTTTGCCTTGAGGACGCTGCTGCTGTTGCGATTGCTGCTGCGGACGTCGCTTGTTAGGAACTTCAATTGTGTATGGACGGTAGTACGATCGATATTTGGAGAACGTAATGCCGTTAATAACCGCTCCTAACAGTTTGACGTTGACGGCGCGAGCGCGTTCGCACGCTTCGTAAATTCGCGGCAGTCGGCTGACGTCTCTCAAAACGCTCAATACCAGACCGTCAAGAACCTTGGCGAACATGAGCGAGTCAGAGTCCGTCAGAATAGGTCCGGAGTCGACGATGATAAAGTCGAATTCTTCTCGCAGTTTGGCAAAGGCGTCAATGATGACTTCCCCTCGAGCCAACGCCTGCAAGGCTTCCGGGTGCGGATGTCCAGCCGGAGCGAGGAACAGGTTTTCGACTCGGGTTTCGGTAATGATCTCTTCCAGGGAAACCATGCCGCGGAAGAATTCGGAAATTCCCGGATAGAGCGGTTTCTCGAACATACGGTGGTCGCCCGGACGTCTCAAGTCGCCGTCGAACAACAGCGTTCTTCGACCGCTTCGCGCCAGAGACGCCGCCAGCTGGCTGGATACGGTCGTTTTACCTTCCTTTTCCATGGAGCTGGTAACCATGATAACTTTGAGTCCCTCAACCTCCGCTCTGTGAAGCAAAGCGGTACGGATGTTGTCGATACTTTCGATCAACATACCCTGAACGCGGTTGTTCATTTTACCGCCGCGCAAACCGGAACTGACCAACGGAAGGTCGCCGATAACGCGAAGTCCCAAACCGTAGTTGATTTCGTCTGCCGAGTTGACGCGACGTCCAAGGAAGTCCAAAGCCAAAACGCTAATAATGCCAACAAAGAAAGAACCAAATCCCATCATGATGAGCTTATTGATTTTGCTCTTGATGTTGCTTTCAAGCGGGACTTCAGCCGGACGCATTTCTGTAACGCGGGGAGCCGCATCCAGTTCGATTTGCCATTGCTGGAGTTCTGCGCCCATTCTGTTCGTAATTTCTCTCAATCGATCAAGTTCGATTTTACGGCGTTCCAGTTCAGAAGAGAACGTATCGAGTTTTTCCGCCTGATGAACCGCTTCAATAAACTGAGCGTAAACGGCTTCTCGTTCTTTTTCATAAACCGATTTATCCAGCAGATTAGAGTCAATGGCGGCCTGAAGTTTTTCAGCAGCCGTTGGCGGAGCTTTAACTTTGCCTTCCGCCAGTCTTTGACGAAGTTCTTCTTTAATCAGAGGCGTAAGCTGATTGGCTCGCTCTTCAAGCTGTTTTACCATGTCGTTTCTGGCGGCAATCATGCGCTGAACCTTGGGCGAATTCTCGCCACCTTTGACAACCTGTCCGGTAGCTTTGATTCTGGCGTCATACTGATCAATGACCTGAAGCATTTTTGCAATTTCCGGATCTTGACGAACCATCTGCTGAGTCGCCGCTTCCAAAGCCTGCGCCTGACGCTGCGCCTGAGCTTCCGGATCCAGAGGCTGTTCCGCTTCCGGCAATACCGCCAAACGAGCGCGAAGCAATTCAATTCGGGTGTTGATACCGGCAATTTGCGTATCCAAATTCATGACCTTGGTCTTCAAACTGTCGATTGACTGCAGCTTCAGTCGCGCCGAATGTTTGACTGCATCTGAATCGCTGGAACCAACCTGATCAGCAAGTTCCTTGTAAAGATACATCTTTTTATCGATTTGCTGAAGGTTGCGGTTATACGCCTGTTCCAAAACGTTTCTGCGGCGAAGCTGGTTTTCGCGGTCAACGGTAACGACTTCCTGCATGTACGCGTCTTTAACCGCGTTGACAATTTCCGTAATCATGTTGCGGTCTTTGCCGGACATGCCGATCGACATAATTTCCGTTCCGCCAGGGAATGTAACCTGAAGACGCTGTGCAATCCAGTTGACAGGATCAACGACGCCTTTCATTTCCGGATAGCTGTTGACGTCCAGTTCGCGAACGACCGTTTTCAAAACGAAGGGGCTGCGAATCAAAACTGCCTGCGCCCCGCGTTGATTCAAATAGGAGTTCTGTGCGTTGAGCGGCGAAACAATATACGGAGACTGCGATTTAACGTTAAGCCACGCTTCTGTGTAATACGTTACCGGAATCATAATCCAGCCAGCGGCTACGGCAATTGTAGACGCCATCACGCCGGCAAGCAAAGCCCAGCCCCATCGACGGCGAAAACCATGAAGAATATCGCTCGGTCTGGGAGCCTGTTTAACGATTTCTGGCTGCGCCTGGATTACTCGCAAAGAAGTTCCCTGCTGAGACGTTGGCGCTAAAGCCGTGGACGTTGAATTGTTTTCCGGACGATTGTCCTGATTTGGAAAGTTCGTACTCACGTGAATATTCCTTATTCTAAGGTTTCAATTAAAAATTAAAACGATATATATTCTGTATCAAAATGAAAATCAATTATTAGGCGCGGCGGAATCGTCGCTGGATTGTTCAGCGTCGGGAGAATTGTCGTTTTCGTCTTCTGACTGGGCGTTTTCGTCTTTTTCAAATATTTTAATTGCGGCTTTTTCATCTGTTTCTTCTTCATAAAACAGGATCGATAACAATCGAACTATGCCCCAAAGTAAAAGTAACGCCATGGGCGTCATTGCCAAACCGGACCAGTCGTGAATCAACTTGTCTGCTGAACCGCCAACCCCAAATATTGAATAGCCAATTCCGGTTACTGTGATTCTCATAATATTGACAATCAAAGCTATCGGAATTGCGCATAGCAAAATTATCAAATTTTCCCACCAGGTTCGCTGGCTTATCAAAACAAAAAATATTGACAACGCCACAAAAATGGTAGTCATGCGAAGTCCGCTGCACGCCCCGACTACATTCAACGGAATGCCGTTTAAGTCGATGACGTTGCCGTTTTGGACAGCAGAAAAACCTAACAGCTGAAGCACAAAGGCGCTCGACGTCGTTGCACAAAGCTGCATCGGTTCCAAAAGGTGTCTTTCAATTCCCCAATATAACGGAAACATGAAAAACAAAATAAAACAAACTGGTCCCGCCCATCGAAACAGCGGCCAGCCGCCAGCTATCAAAAAGCAGAATGCCACTGCCGGAACAAACAGCATCTGCATAACGAATTCCTGGGCATAGCATTCAGCCAGATACGAACACAAAAGCGTTCCCGCCAGCAGACCAAGCCCTACCCAGCGATGCCACATCGGAAAAGGTCGATACGGTTCGCGGCGAAGCCATAAAAGCGCCAACGCCAAAAAAGGAATAAGATACCCATGAGAATACAGTTCTGTATTCCAGGAATCCATTGCTATTTGAAGCGATTTGGAATAAGTCAGCAGCAGACCGCAAAGCAAAACGCAAAAAATTGCCCACATGGATATTTCTTCCTTGGCGTATGCATTTCGCTCTTCTGCTGCCGTTTCCGGCGGCATGGACGGCGTTGGCGAGGTCTGTTGAGATGACGTTTCTTGACTCATATTGTATAATTAAAACGAATTCATATTTTATCATTTAGAGCGATTCTATATTGAAATGTTCCCAATTTTTATAGTTTCGCTCTATTGGATAAAACCACACAAATATACGCATTGA
Source organism: Thermoguttaceae bacterium (assembly GCA_017447745.1). Classification (GTDB taxonomy): domain Bacteria; phylum Planctomycetota; class Planctomycetia; order Pirellulales; family Thermoguttaceae; genus RUG11551. The sequence goes on along the minus strand of JAFSMW010000141.1, from coordinate 2,509 downwards.
ATCGATATACGGTTCAATACGACGCATATAGCGCCTATTTACGGTCTTTCATATTATACTTAATACGGTTTTTTTACCAATACTCCCTTACTCTTTTTTTTCTCTTTTGTAAGTTTTTTCAAAAATCCCATTTTGGTATTATTGCATAAAACAGATTTGATAGCTATCCGGGTTTTGACAGATGGTTCAAAGATAACAATTCAGAAAAAAGGATTGCTCTGGCAAAATGGAAATAATAGGAAACGCACAATAAATACAAAGCTTTAATAAGGCGCTTTGCGTAATTACTAATTACAAATTACTTATTACTGGGTGCGATAAATTTTGGGTTGCGAAAATAGGTAAGATAAGAGGCTAAAACGTAGCCCACGCCTTTAGGCGTGGGATTCAAAACGGCATAAATAGTAATATAACGCACGAAGTCCCCTCCCTTCCCCGCGCCAATAGGCGCGGAGAAGGGAGGGGAACGGAAGCGTTTGGAGAGTGGCGTCTTTGTTTAGTCCCCCAGATAAATCTGGGGGCTACGATTTTTGAATTGTTTTTATTTCCCACGTCTAAAGACGTGGGGATAAGAACAGAGCAATCAGAAGGTTTCGAAAAGGTTTCAAGACATATTCCCTTTCCATGCCCCCCCAATTTTGAACGCACCCTCATTACTAATTAGACTCCGCTCCCTATTCCCGAATCCCTATTCCCTGATATAATATGCGTCTATGATTTATACCAAAACGTATTCTAACGGACTAACTCTGTTGGCGGATTCAATTCCGTACTTAAAATCCTGTGCAATTTCCCTGGAAATGCCAGCAGGCGTCGGGTACGAATCGCCGACTCGCCGCGGGATTGCGTCGTTTTGCTGCGAAATGGCGCTTCGAGGCTGCGGTCGATGGGATAGTCGTCAGTTTATAGAAGAACTCCTGCTCCGCGGCGTTGAGCGGGCAGAAAATGTCGGAATCGGATACGTTTCCTACATCGCCGCGTTTCCGGCAATTTACCTTCGCGACGTTCTGGAAATCTACGCTGCCTTGGCGCAAGAGGCGCATTTTGACGACGATTCTCTGGAACCGTCTCGACAAAGCGTTATTTTAGAACGGGTTGGAATAGAAGACAATCCGGCTTTAATTGCGCGTCTGGCGGCGATAAAGGACTTCTTCCCTTCCCCATGGAACGAAAATTCCTTCGGCGATATCGACGTCCTTCATTCCGCTTCTCTGGAAGAGGTAACGTCTTTCTATAAAACGCATTATCGCCCGGACGGAACGATTCTGTCCGTCACCGGGGCGTTTGACTGGAACGAGCTTCAGGACGAGGTCGAGGCGCTCTTTGGATCCTGGCAGTCGCAAGGATCGCTGGCAATCCAGTCCACCCCGCCGACCCGACAGAATCGCCATATAGAATTCGACGCTCAGCAAACCCAGATCGTTGTCGCCTACGATGGAGTAACGTATTCTCACCCGGATTTTTATCGACAAATGATCGGGACGTCCGTTTTGGGCGGCGAAGCCAGTGGACGTCTGTTTTCCCAGCTTCGAGAACGGCAGGGATTATGCTATTCGGTCAGCGCTTCAAACTTTATGTATCCGACCAGCGCCGCCGTCTTCTGCTCTTTGGCAACCAGTTCAGAGAATGTGGACGTCGCGCTGGACAGTCTGCTTTCTGAAATTCAAAAGCTTTCTGAGAAAGGCGTTACGCAAGAGGAGCTGAACAGGGTCAAGACTCAGGAAAGAACGTCTTTGATTATGGAACAGGAATCCTGCGGCGCCAGAGCGGTTAACCTGGTAAACGACTGGATAAACCTGAGAACAATCCAAACTCTGGACGAGCGTTTGGCAAAAATCGAGTCCTTGACCGTCGAAGACGTCAACCGTTATCTGGCGGAGAATCCCCCCAAGGATTTTCAGATTACGACAGTGGGCGGCGAGGAAATTCGGAATTAGGAATTCGGAATTACGCATGCGAGAGTCTTTGTTTTTATTTACAGAAGCGCTCAATTTTTCTGCAATTGCAAACGGATGAGTCTGGTTCGCGGACGTGTCGCCCACCCCCGTAGGCGGGGGAGCCAATCCGCGCTACCGCGCGTCTGCCAATAACCGCTCCCGTTGGTCGCTTGAATATTCCAACAAACAAAGAACTTGGAATGCTAGTTCGTGTACCAGCATAGAACTGCGTAGCGGTTCAATTTTAATAGCCGTGGGTTTTAACCCACGGACTTTAAAGAATAACAAAAAAAGAAATCGACAAATACTCTTTTCTTCCTCTCTCGGCGCTTACGGCGCCGTGAGAGGAAGAAAAGAGACTGACTCGATTAGGGGGTAGCGTAGAGCGTTTCCCAATCCGTAGACTAAAGTCGACGGTTATAGAAATGGCGTCTCTTCGAGACGCGTTTCAGTTTCTCATATTGTCTATCTTCGCAAGAAAAATTTGCATGCCCCCAATTTCTACGGGTGCGATAAATTTGGGGTTGCGAAAATAGGTAAGATAAGAGGCTAAAACGTAGCCCACGCCTTTA
>JAFSMW010000140.1 GCA_017447745.1 Thermoguttaceae bacterium | reverse complement strand
GAGCGTCCCATAAATCCCTGTCCGATAAGTCCTACGTTAATTTCAGCCATGAAATACTCCTCAGTAAAAAAGTCTTTGGGTGAACAATACCGCCTGCGTTGACGAAAGACCGGAACGCGTCCCGATCCTTTGCTTAACGCCAGCTTTGATCTATTCCTTATATTCTACATGGTCGTCGACCGGTTTGCAAGTGGGGGGACGGAAAAATCCGAAAATTTTCGCTAAATTTTTATATATCTTTTAGCATTTCTTTTATCTCCATAACGCCTTGGCGGATGGATTGAGCGTTCTTGAGAAGCTGGGTCAGAGTGTCGCGGTCGTCGTTTTCTATCGCGTCCATGAGGGATCCCAGATTGCGGGCAAAGGCGTTCGCTTCGTCCAGAATAAAGTCTTTGTTGGACAGCAGCACGTCCGCCCAGACAGACGGCGAGCCGTTGGCAAGACGTATCATGGATTCCAAGCCCGTCGACGCCATGAGCATCGCCAAACCGTTGCCGGGATCGACGGTGTTGGCGAGAGCCGCCGAGACAAGGTGCGGCAGATGGCTGATTTGCGCCGCGGCTTCGTCGTGGTCTTCAGACAGAGCCGTTTCGATTCTCGCGCCCAGGGATCGCCAGAATTTGGCGAGCGTAACAACGTCCTCCATCGTCGTATTGGTACAGGGTGTAATGACGGTAACGCAGTTGTCAAAAAGTCTATCGTCGGCGTTTGCCGCGCCGGAAACCTCTTTGCCCGCCATCGGGTGCGACCCCAAATAGCGGCAGCCGTTTTCCAGCGGGACGTCGTTAAAGAAGGAAACGAGCGTATCTTTGACGCTGCCCAGGTCGGTAATCAGAGCAGAGCGCTTGTTTGCCTTTGCGGCTTGCTGGATATAATCCGTCATGAACCGAACCGGCGTCGCCAGGACGATTAAATCGGAGTCCTGAACGCACGATTCCAGCGACGTCGCCGCCATCGAGATCGCCCGAACGCGTTCAGCGTCGCGCAGTTCCTTTTCGCTGACGTCCCAGCCGATAACGTAGTTCGCTGCGCCGCGGGTGAGAGCGGTTTTGCCGACCGACGCGCCCATGAGTCCAACGCCGATAATCGAGATTTGATTGAAGATTGCCATATTGATGTATTGGGGTTATTGTTGAAAGCGTCCGGGGAATCCCCCCTGAGATAAAGCGTACATGAAAATCCCGGCGGAAACGCCGATGTTGAGCGAATCGACGCCTGCGCTCATGGGAATGGTTACCAGATCGTCACATAGGGAAATGAACTCGTCGCTCAAGCCTGCGTACTCGTTTCCAAAGGCGAGAATCGTCTTTTCGTGCCATGCGAACTGGTTGAGATCGGTTGCGTTGGGACGCAAAACCGTACCGACGAGTTTGAAACCGAACTCGGATCGGAGCTTTTGAATCGGCTCAACGATGTCGCTGCAACGTCCCCACGGGAGCTTTAGCGTCGCCGCCATGCTGGTGCGAAGCGCGCGGCGGCTGAGCGGGTCGCAGGAACGCATACTGAGCAGAATTCCGTCCATGCCCAGCGCCGCAGAGGAGCGAAAGACGGTTCCCAGATTGTCCGGCTTGACGCATTCCGGCAGACAGACCAGACGCCGAAACGCGGGATTAAACAGGGCTGAGGCGTCGGATTCCTGCTCTCGAACGCCGACCGCCATCAGTCCCATCGAGAAATCGTAGCCGACAATCGACTTCATCAGCGCTGTTGACGACGTATAAACGGGGACGTCTTGCCGATTGCATTGCGCCGCGATCTTGTTCCACAGCGGCAGCCGGGACTCGTCTGCGAAAACGGACGCCATCGCGTATCGGCTTTGCGCCAGACGTTCAACGACCAGTTCCCCCTCGGCGACAAACAGGCTTTCCCCTCGCAGCGTCCGCTCTTTGAGGTTGGCGTACGGCGCGATTCGTTCGTCAGTCAGGTCGAAAACGGGAACGGGTTCCATGGTATTTCAAAACGGGTTATTCGGCAGAGTCGATCAATTGTGTGACGTAGTCAACTGACAGTTCGTCAAAGGACTGAATTTTTCTGTTCGCTTTGGACAGCGAGGCGTACTGGCAGTCCGGCTTGAAAATCGCGATGCGGCGCATGCCGGCTCTGAACGCCGCTTCAATCCCGGAATCGGAATCTTCAAAGACGCAGCATTGATTGGGTTCCAGCCCCAGCTTTTGCGCCGCTTTAAGGAAGATCTCCGGGTCGGGCTTACCGACTGTTACTTCGTTACAGGAAACGGTCGCGTCGAAAATGTCCGTCCGTCCCATAATCTCGTTGATTTTATCGACAACCATCTCGATGTTCTCTTTCGGACCGCTGGAGCCAATCGCGATTTTGAGTCCTGCGTCTTTCAATCGTGACAGAAAACTCTCCACGCCCGGCATGAGAATGAAGTTCTCTCGAAAGATGACGCGATAGAGTTCCTCTTTGCGGTCTTCGAGGACTTTCATTTGGGCGTCGGAAAACATCGGCGAGCCGTCGGGATTGAAATAGCTCCCGTTGCGGCGCCAGAACAGTTCAACAATCGACTTGAACGGGCGTCCAAAGGAATTGTTGTACATGTCGCGCGTATAGACAATGTCGTTTTCTTTGGCAATCTCTTGCCACGACAGCCAGTGAGCTTCAAAAGAATCGACAAGGGTTCCGTCCATGTCGAAAATAGCGGCGTAGGTCATAGGGCGGGAATCAGGGAAAAATAATGGTAAAATGTTGCTCATTCAGTGCACGCATAATTTTCCGGCGCTGGGAGCTGATCAAGCGGATTGTTAAACTTGGATTGCGGCGGATGAATGCTGTACTCTAACCGCGTAGCGGTTGAATATATCTAGCCGTGGGTTTCAACCCACGGGAAGGAATGATTGAAACGTTTTTTCTAATCGAGTCAACGTCTTTTCCATTCCTCCCGCGCCTAAAGGCGCGGGAGGAATGGAAAAGAGAATTTATCGATGTTTATATTCTTGAGTTTGGTAGTCCGTGGGTTAAAACCCACGGCTATTAACAGTGAACCGCTACGCGGTTCTAAGCGGGCGATACGCCCGCGAACCGGACTCAACCGTGTGCAATCGCCGGAAAAATTGCATGCATCCTAGGTCATTCGGTAACTGCGTACCTTTTGTTGTGAAACAGCTTTTAGCTTCTAGCCCCTAGCTTTTAGCTTTTGATGTTAGCATCTGGCTTTAAAAGTTACAGCTAAGAACTTCAAATATCCAAGCTAATAACTAGCGGCTTCTCAGGCGCTGAGTTGCCGGAAGAACCGATATTAACAACAGCAGTCAGGAAAGCGGGATTCCTGACTGCAAAACGTTGTTGGTTTTTGAAAGGTTTGTAACGACGAAAATTACAGGTCTTTGAGAGAAACGGATTTGCCGTCGTTGGACAGAATCAGCCTGTCCCATAAGGACAGTTTTGTTGCGTTGTTGATACTGTTCAGGTTTTCCGTGACGGTGTCGGCGTTTCTGTCGATCTTGTCGTTAATCCATCGTACGCTTCCATCGGCAAAGACGGCATTGACGCCGCCGGAATGTTGACTGCGGAACGTAGCCTGAATGAATCCGGAAGAGGATCGACAAAGCATTTTTATACGCTTTTGCATATCCGTAGTAAAGCTGGAAGCAGGGCATTTTTCAACCTGATCGCCGCCGCCGGTTGTGTTGGCATTGGGACCAACGTCATTGCCCAGGATAAACCCGCATCCCGCCACAGCGCTGGCTCCGGCGCCGCCAAGCGCCCAAACGCCTCGAGAGTCGTCTGCCGTTACGCCTGAACGAATCTCGCCAGCCAAAATCGTGTTAGAGTCTCCATCCTGAATGTTTCCCGCGCGGATTGAGGAACGGTATCCCATAATGCCCTGAATCTTGTTGCTTGCCCACCATTGCGCCATACTGGTTTTAGGAAATGTTGCCAAGCCGGCGTTGGCGGCGTAACAGCCGCGGCTCCAATACTTACTGCTGGCGTCTTTGTATTCAACGTCTACGTATGGGTCTGACGGGCAGCGATAAGGAGCAATAACCGTTCTGCGAAGCTTTGTCATGGGAGAAACGTCTGTTCTTCCAGACGCCGCGGTGGTAAGATCGTCCCCAACAGACTTGGTAGTATCTTTTTTGAGCAAGTCCGTGAATTCGTCATACAGAGCGTTGTTGTCCATATAGGGCAGAATCAGAATCATCCAGTTGGCTCGCTGATTGTTGTGAGTGGGCGCTGCTTGTTCTGTGTTCAGGTTTCCGGTTGTGGAAACAGGAACGGCTGCAGGAGGGAAAAACTGTTGATTGGTTGCATAGCTTGTACAAGCCAAGCCGATTTGCTTAAGATTGTTAGAACATGACATTCTGTTAGCGACTCCTCTGGCAGCGTTGACAGCCGGAAGAAGCAATCCAATCAAAATAGCGATAATCGAAATAACAACCAGCAATTCAACCAGCGTAAAGCCGTGGTTATATCGCCGTCTGACAGTCTGGAAAAAAACAAAAGGTTTCATGAATACTCCCACGATGTTGCAAAGACGTTTATGCCTGTCTCGTCTTTGTTAAAAAGGACTAAAAATCTGCTGTATTAATGGATTGACCGTCAGAAGAAAGGTTGATGCAATCCCAGACGGAAAATTCGGTGTTGTTTCTGACGTTGGTTTCATTTTCTCCAAACGAACTGCGCGTTTGAATATTGTCTGAAATAAATCGGACGCTGTTATCGGCAAAAGCGACGTTTACGCCGCCTTGGTGCATGCTTCGCGTAGTAGCCTGACGGTTGGAGTTTGTCCCTTCGCCGCAGGGCATTTTCAGTCGCTGACGTTCTTTAGACGCGACTCCCATGCCGCTGGTTGAGCACTGGTAAATGTCGTCTGACCCTTCAACGAGGTAGTTGGGCCCGTTGTCGTCTCCGCAAATGTACCCGTTACGGCACGTGGCGCTGGAACCGGCTCCGCCCATTGCCCAGGTGCCGCGGCAGTCTTTGGCAGTTAATCCTGAACGGAGTTCCGCCAATAAAATTGTATTAGAGGTTCCGTCAGTGATTTCCGCTTTGGTAAGCGAATGTCGCGGTCCCATAACGCCTCTGGCTCCGGGGTTCGACCACCACTGATCATGCCCCAAATAGTCTGCCAGAGTCAGCCCCATATTGGCGCCGTAATTGCCGCGCGCCCACTTTTTACTATTTCCGTCTATATAAGGAAATCGGTTGTTGGCATCGGTTGGGCATTTTAAAGACGGAATTTCAATCTCTCGGAGATATTCAAATGCAACGTCTCCAATAGCGCGCGAGTTGGCGTGAGTGGCGTTGTTCTCTTCAAACTTTTCGACGAATTTGTTGAATAAGTTTGCCTGCTCAATATACGGCAAAACCATGATTATCCAGTTTTCTCGCTGGTTGGTTGGCTGAGGTTGTACTCCGTTGGCTTTATAGACCGGCGCCCACGCTCCAGTTTGAGTGCAAGCGCATGGAAACGCCTTCCATGACTGTTCGTAGTTCAAACAGGCGGTAGCAAGCTGTCTGATATTATTTGAACAGCTGGTTTTGTTTACAGTTTCTCGAGCGGAGTTGATTGCTGGCAGAAGCATGCCGACAAGAATTCCGATAATGGCAATTACAACCAGCAGTTCTACGAGAGTAAAACCGGAATTGCGTCGCGATGAACCACAACGAAAATGTTGACTCAATACGTTCATGACAATATAAAATTTAATGTAGTAAAAAACAACCTGTTATTGAATTGATTCAGCGTCAATCGGTTGACCGTCGTTGGACAAAATCAGTTTGTCCCAAACGCCCAGCTGATAGAAGGTATCTAAAGCGTCTGGATTGGTCGCATTTAAAACCGTTCCCTGACCGATGGAGTCTGAAATGAATCTGACATTGCCGTCGACAAAAGCAACGTTAACTCCGCCGGGGTGCAAACTGCGGCTGGTTGCCTGAATGTTGGAGCTGGAACCGTCTGTACAAGGCATGCCAATTCTGGTTCGTTCTTTGACGTCCATTCCCATTTTGCCGGTGTTGCAATTATAAATTGTGTCGCCCTTGCCAATCTGGTTTTGGTCGGCAGCGTTAGGGCCGTAAGCTTCTCCGCCCAGAAAACCGTTTTTTGACGTCGCGCTTGGACCGGCGCCGCCGAGCGCCCATGTGCCTCGAGGGTCTGACGAGTTGATGCCGGAACGAATTTCGGTAAGAAGTATTGTGTTGGACGCGCCGTCTTTAATCCCGGTGATTTGGACGCTCATTCTGGGGCCCATAACGCCCTTGGCGTTTGGTTTCGCCCACCACGAAATGTTGCTCATGTCGTCTGCTTTGCCGGTTCCGATATTGGCGGCATAGTTGCCTCGACCCCACGAATTGCCGGAATCGTCTATAAACGCGATGCGATTGTTTCTGTCTGACGGGCACATAAGCGTTTGAAGTTCTCGCGCCCGAATTGTTGCCATCGACGGTTTACCGGTAATGTTTGAGAAGGTGTCGCCTAGCGCTTTGGTGTTGCCTTTTAAGTAAGCATTGATTTCATCTGCCAGCGCGGTCTGTTCCATATATGGCAAAATGTGAATCACCCAGTTTTCTCGCTGGTTGGATGGCGTCATTGCGGCGACGTTTGTTCTTTTATTGGGAGCGGTTCCTGACGGCGTACATGCCGGCGGCAGGATTTCATGACCATGCTCGTATTCCAACGTTGCCAAAGCAAGCTGTTTGATGTTGTTGCCGCACGTCGTTCGTCGTCCAGCTTCTCTGGCGGCGTTGGCAGCAGGAAGAAGCAGACCGATAAGCATGGCAATAATGGTAATTACTACCAGCAATTCAATCAGAGTAAAACCGGTGCGATTATTAAAAACTTTCGTTGTCATATAATCCTGGATTATGAAAAAAGTGAGTTTCTTGAAATGCGCGCTGAAAAGGACGCAGGTTCGTTGATAAAATAAACGTTTTTACGCGCCGTTCGCCGCTTGTGCGATTCCAATGACTGTTACACTTGCAGGAATCGCGCTGCGGTTTTAGGACTACTATAAATCCGGCATGGAGAATGTCTTTCCATCTTTGGACAGAATCAGACAGTCCCAGACCGAAAATTTGGTTTCTGTGGCGCCGGGAGTGATTTCTCCAATTTCGTGATCAACCGAATTGTTGATGTCAATTTCGTCAGAAATCCAGTGAGCGCTTCCATCGGCAAACGCTACGTTAACGCCGCCTTTATGCAAACTTCGGGCAGTTGCTCGAATATTGGAATTTCCCGTACACGGCATACCAAGTCGAGTGGCTTCTGTGGAGTTTACCCCCAAAGAACTGCAAAACTCAACAGAGTCTGAATCTGAACTGGAATTGTTTGGCCCGGCTGCTTGACCGCCATAAGAGCCGTTTCCAGAGGTTGCGCTTGGTCCTGCGCCGCCTAAAGCCCAAGTTCCGCGGCTGTCCAGGTTATTTAATCCAGAACGCAGTTCGGAAATCAAAATCGTATTGGACGTGCCATCGGAAATCTGTGACGGCGTTAAACTGTATCGCGGTCCCATCACGCCGCAATAAGCCGACTGCTGCCAGTTGTTCATATTTCCCATTTCATTGGCAGGACGCAACCCAACGTTAGCTCCGAAATTGATTCGTCCCCATGATTTACCGTTAGCATCCATAAACTTGGTTCTGTTGTTGCGGTCTGACGGACAGAGGAAGGTAGCGATTTCTCGAGAGCGAAGCTCGTCCATCGGCGCGTACGGCGACTTGCCAGACTTGGGCGTAAAACCGTTGTCTGAAATGGCAGTTGTTGCAGCGTTCGACATCAAGTCGTACATTTCTTCGTACAAGGACTCCTGATCGATCATCGGGAGAATGAGAATGACCCAGTTTTCTCGCTGATTGTCGTAGACCGGAGCGGGAATGTCCTGATAAAAGTTTGTTGGTTTGACGGCTGAAACCATAGCAGGGGGGAACTGCTGATGTTTTTCATTATAAAGCATGCACCCTTTAGCGAGCTGATTTATATTGTTACTGCAAGTCAAACGCCGCCCCGCTTCTCTGGCTGCGCCTAACCCTGTCAGCATCAGCCCTACCAAAATGGCGATAATTGTGATTACGACAAGCAGCTCGACCAAAGTAAACGCTGAAAAGAACGATGTTGTGGTCCGTCGATTTGATAAAATCATAAAGTGTTTCATGAATTTAAGGTTTGAACATAAGGGATATTTGTTTACATATCTTCCTTCTCCTTTATTTTACACTAAGAAGTCGAAATAATCAATAGCTCCCCTAAAAATTTTTTAAGAAAAAATATAAAATGTTAAAATGCGTAAAGAAGGTAAAGTAATGAGGCGGACGCACGATCTGCGCTGCCGCGCGTCTGCTGAAATGCGTTTCCGTTGGTCGCTTCGTCCCGGTTTCGCTCATGCCCACGGGTTAACACCCGTGGCTCGCCTAATCGTCGCAGTTCCTTTTCCTCTCGCCCTCCTTACAGGAAGACGAGAGTAAAAAGGTTATTTGACGATGTTCTTTTCTGTATATCCCTTTTTTCGTGGGTTGAACCCCACGGCTATTAACATTGAACCGCTAATGCGGTTCTAAGGAAGCGTAATTTCGTTCGCTAACGCTCACTCCATTACCGCCTTCCATTAATCGCGCTGCTGCCTCCGTGGGTTGAAACCCACGGCTATTAACATTGAACCGCTAACGCGTTTTTTGGAAGCGTAATTTCGTTCGCTTGCGCTCACTCCATTACCGCCTTCCATTAATCGCGCTGCTGCCTCCGTGGGTTGAAACCCACGGCTATTAACATTGAACCGCTAATGCGGTTCTAAGGAAGCGTAATTTCGTTCGCTAACGCTCACTCCATTACCGCCTTCCATTTTTCCGCTTCGCGACATTCTCAACTCCTCCCTCCTCACTCCTAACCCCTAACTCCATCAACCTATTTTTTGCTCCAACTCCAAATTTTCTCCTCCCCCCTCTCTTTACAAAATCGGGGCGTCGTGTAAAATATTTTCATCTTGCAATCGGGGGGGGCTGAAGCGTTCGCGGTAAAAACGGTTTCAGCCGGACGCAAGACGGCGTCTTTCCCAGACGTCCTTTCTTTCCCCATGCACTCCAACCCAATTGAAATCATTATGTCAGAACGCATTGAACACGAATGCAGCGTTTCAGCGATTTATTGGATGGATGAGGCAGTCGCTCCGGAAGGCGACGCCAGTTCCATGGTCTCAAACAACAACATCACCCCTATGCTGCAGCAAATGCTCTGCGATCAGCAAAACCGGGGTCAGCTGGCGGCGGGGATTACAACCTACGACCCGGACCGTCCGCAAATTTTGGACACGTACAAAGACGTCGGATCGGTCAACGAAGTGTTCCGCGTCTCCCATCCCGGCAAATTTCAGGCAATTTTGAAAGAGTACGCCGGGCGAGCGGGAATCGGTCATACCCGATACGCGACCTGCGGACAGGAAGACCCGCGATACGCTCAGCCTTTTGAACGTCATCACGGACGGCTCTGGAAATGGTTCTCTTTTGCGTTTAACGGCACTCTGGCAAACTACCCTGAACTTCGCGAACAGCTTCTTTCAAAACAGGGTTATCACATTACTCTTGAAGGCGACACCGAAATCATGATGCACACCCTTTCTTACGCTCTGCGCGGAGAATCGGAACCGTCGTTTGTGGACGTCATGAGAAACGTCTACACGCAGTTTGACGGCGCGTACAACATCGCCTTTATTAACGGCTGCGGAGAGATGTTCGTCGCTCGCGACCCGTTGGGGCTTCGACCTCTGTGCTGGGCGGTTCAAGGACGTCTGTTCGCCGCCGCCAGCGAATCCATCGCCCTGCGAAACATGGGATTCCGTGAAATCAACCATCTGGAACCCGGTACGATGGTTATCGTCAATTCCAAGGGCTACAAGGTCGAACGCTATGCAGACCCGGTTCCGCAAAAGCGCTGTTTCTTCGAATGGATTTACTTTGCCAACGCCGCCAGCGAAATCGACAACCTGGGCGTCTATCAGGCGCGTGAAGCCGCAGGACGCATTCTGGGCAAAAACGAAGACAACGTCGGCATCCTCCAGGGCGGAGAAGACGTCATCGTCGTTCCGGTTCCAGACACAGCCAAAGCCGCCGCGGCTGGATACGCTCACGTGCGCCATCTGCCGTGTCTGGAAGGTTTGATGAGAAACCGTTACGCGGGCAGAACGTTCATCCAAAGCAATACTGGCCGCAGCTACGCTGTAAGAAGCAAATACGCGGTTCTGCCCACCGTTTTGGGCGGCAAGAAAGTCGTTCTGGTTGACGACAGCATCGTTCGTTCCACGACTATTCGCGCGTTGATGAAAATGCTGCGCGAAGTGGGCGGCGCGGCGGAAGTTCACCTGCGAATCGCCTGCCCGCCGATTATCGCCCCGTGCTTCTACGGCGTCGACATGTCTCTGCTGGGCGACCTGTTCGCTCCTCATTTCCTGGAAGACGGATACAAAGGCGAATTCACGCCGGAAGTTCTCGACCGTATGGCGAAAGACCTCGGCGCCGACTCGCTCCGATATCTGCCCGTTGACAACATTGGCACGTCGATCGGCTGCGGTCAGGACACTTTCTGCCTGGGCTGCTGCACGCGAGAGTTCCCCACGCCCAAGGGCAACGAACTGTTCGAGAAATCGCTCAAGATTTTCCAGGAACACAAAAAAGTCGATAGAGTCTACGACTGATTGACGCGGTCGGGGAATGCGGCGCCCTTAGGCGTCGCATTGTCCAAAGCCCTGCTAAAAACCTTTGACGGAGTTGAAAAATTTGGAGTGCGACGTCCGACAAGGTCGGTTCCTGATTGGACGTGGGTAACGCCGAAAAAGGCTTGTTCGGAAACATAACCTTGTCCTATTGCCCGCGCGGCTTCGCGCCTTGCCGTCGCTTTTGTATTTGACGGCTTGCCGTCAAGTAAATGCGACAGCCTTCAACAATCTTCTTTTTCCGGCTCCGACTATTGTCTCATCGCATTTCGCATTACTCAGTTTTGTTGCCGCTTTTTTTGTTTAGCCATGAATTTGTCTGTTGATTCATATTATCGAGCGATGTATTATAGCTGTCCTGAAGTTGGGCGAGCGCCTCTTGTATCATTGCCAATTCTTTTTGCATTTGAACGTTCCCCGGCATCAGGACGGCAAGTTGCTTGAAGATTTCCAGAGCCTTCTCGTACCACTTACGCGTGGCGGCAACGCTTCCGGCGATGTTTTCCAGATACCCAAGTTTGATGTACGAAACACCCAAATCCCGCTGGGCGTAAACGTTATCCGGCAACAGGTTGGCAAGTCTCATGCGGATTTCCAATGCCTTCTCATACCAATCCCGCGCAGCGCCAGCGTTTCCAGCAACGATCTCCCAATCGCCAAGACGATCGTATATCACAGAAGGCGCTCTTTGTGCATCGACGTTCTCAGGCATCGCCTTAGCCTGTTTTTCGTAAATCACCAGAGCTTTCTCGTACCATTTCCGCGCAGCAGCTGCATTTCCGACGGAATTCTCCAAATTGCCAAGGCGATTGTACGAAATGCTCAAATCCCGCTGGATGTCAACGTTATCCGGCATCTGATTGGCAAGCTGCTGAGCAATATCCATTGCTTTCTCGTAGCGCTCTCGCGCGGCGATAGCGTTTCCGGCGGCGATCTCTAAATTGCCCAGGTGATCGTACGAGACACTCAAATTTTGCTGGGCTTCAACGTTCTCCGGCATAAGGTCGACAAGCTTCTTGTCGATAGCCAGTTTTTTCTCATACAGATTCCGCGCGGCGGCAGCGTTTCCGGCGGCTTGTTCCCAATCGCCTAGTCTCTCGTACGAACGACTCAAATTCCACTGAGCTTCAACGTTATCCGGCATTTGGTCGGCAAGACGCTGAGTAATTTCCATAGACTTTTCGTACCATTCCCGCGCGGCGGCAGCGTTTCCAATGAATCTCTCCAATTTGCCAAGACGGTCGTACGAAATGCTCAAACCCTGCTGAAAGTCAATGTTATCCGGCATTTGATCGGCAAGTTTCTTGCGGATTTCCATAGACTTCTTGTACCATTCCCGCGCAGCGACAGCGTTTCCGGCGATGTTTTCCCAATCGCCAAGTTTGTTGTACGAGATACTCAAATTCCGCTGGACTTCAATGTTATCTGGCGCCAGGTTGACAAGCTTCTTGTCGATTACCAGTTTTTTTTCGTACAGTTCTCGTGCAACGGCAGAGTTTCCGGCGGCATCTTCCAAATTGCCAAAGCGCTCATACGAAACGCTTAAATTCCGCTGGGCGCCAACGTTATCAGGAAACGTTTTAGCCCGTTCTTCGCTTATTTTTAAATGAATTTGGAAAGCGCTCCTTGCCTCGTTCATTTTCCCAAGGGTGTTGAGTATTTTCCCGGAAGCATCCAGCGCCCACGTCAGGTCCCAATTGATTTCCTCCTCTGACGCCTCCATAGTCCACTGTTCCGCAAGCGCTAAAGAGAATTCTGAAACCGGCGTAATGTTCCACGAATTCTCTGGCGTACACCAGAAAGTCTTGTCGTTATGAAGCAAATAATTACATTTCCTCCGGATTGTATCGATGATTTCTTTCTGAACGTCTTCCGGGATTTCCTGCTTGACTGTACCTGCAACCAGACGATGAATACGAGCGATATTTGGCTCGTTTTCCAACAGCGTGAGGAGGCTGTAACCCGTAAGTTCATCGAGGATTTTCACGCCTGCGTTTTCGTCAAGACCAATCAGTTCGGGAAGCCAGCCTACCGCCACAGCGTCGGGAGCCATCAGAGATGCGAACTCCAAGGCTTTGCGTGCGTTGTCAGAAAGCGCTGAAAGCGTCGATTCCAGTACAGTCGCCACGGTGTCTGCAGAATGCCGTGTTAGCCTGCGGGTTCTATCAGCCATAGTCTGGAAGGTTTCTGGATGTGCCACAACCAGTCGTTCGTACTGCTGCTGATAGGTTACGTCCGGATTCCTTGCCAGATAAGCGCCCGTAAGTTCTACGACCAGGGTAAAGCCGTCCAAACTTTGTGCAATTTGACGAGCCGAGGTAATCTCGGCTACGTCAGAACCAAAAGGTCGAAGGTTGCTCAGAAGTTCGACCGATTCGTCTTCACTTAGACGATCAACAATTTCGGAATGAATGTACGGGAATTCCGTTGGCGCCTCTCGCGTGGTAATAATAACATGGAAATAATCGGGAAGAATGTCAAGATTCTCTTGCCAGATCAGTTCCAGTTTGTTCACGTTGTCAAGAATGAGAAGAAGATGCACTCCGAGCGTGTTGAGATTTCCTTCTGCCAAATTGCGCTGGATGATTTCATCCCGCTTCGCTTTCAAATGGTTAAAAAGAAACGTGAGCTGCTGTTGATCGGTTCCTTTGGGCAGTTCCCAGCCGTTCATTTCCGCAATCCCGCAAGAAAGAAGAATATCGGTCAGAGACGTTTTATTTTCACTCTTTACAAAGATGCGACCGAGCTGATAATCCCATGCAAAAGCGTGCCCATAGGTAAGGGCAAGTTCCGTTTTACCGAATCCGCCCAGACCGGTCAAAGCGACATATGACGCAGCCGCTTTCTCGCTGAGGGACTTGCGAAGAGAACGAAGATTTTCACGACGTCCGACGAAATTCTCGTTGTATCGCGGGTACAACGCATTATTCGGCGATTTCTCGGCGTTGTCCTGACGCTGAACTCTGTCTTTGACCTCGTTACGAAGGGAATCGAGAGCATCGCTGATTTTCGCCCGATCTAAATCGCGCATATCAAACTGTTCTCCGGACTGGATTTTACGAATCTGACTGAGCCAGTTCGGAAAACGAGCTTGCAGTTCTGCTGGGATGTCTGGAATGGTTTCTGCCTGATAATCATACATTTGCGAAACGTCAACGACAAGCATCGGCGCAGTTCCTTCTCCAAGCATTCGCCGGTGCATTTCATGCTGCATCCACCAGTCAAACTCTCGGGCGCAGTACTCGCTTTTGAAATACCCCGGCGACAACAGTACGATAAGAAATCGAGAACTGGCGAGGCTGGATCGGATTTTATTGTCCCAGTCCGACATGTTATGGATTTCCGACTTGTCGAAAAAGACCTTAATTTTCCCGCCGAACATCTGCTGATGTTCAGGTGATTTTCGGAGTTTCTCTACGAACTCGTCAACGAAGCCGGGGTTGCCGTTTTCGGGTTGATTGTCAGCGTGAGCGTAACTGATAAACTAGTCGAAATTGTATTGCATGATTTATCTCCGTTTAATATAAAAATGTATTTTTATTAATTTTATGAAATCGCGAAAAGAAAGCAAGGGTGAAATTATGTTCATATATACTCTTGGTTTGAGCTGCTCGCCAGGCGTTCTTCTGAATCCGTCTGTATTCCAGACCAGAAAAGAATTGCAAGATTGCAACCGCGACACGCTGGAACAGTCCTGAGTTAATAAAGACGAAGTCGCCGCGTTTATCGAAGAAAAGATTAAGAAATAATTTTGGAGTGCGACGGCTAGCCGTCACTTTTCCAAGAAAAAAGTTGAGAACATTCGAAAACGCCATTCGTGCCAGTAACGTTAGAACAATAGATATTCGTTTTAATATCGATATTGTTCATACGTTGTTGGCACGAAATTCTTTTAATGTGCTTCTCAACTTTAATTTAATGAAAACGACGGCAAGCCGAGGCGCGTAGAGCCGCCCAGAAAATGTCTCACGCGGAGACGCGGAGGGGCGGAGAATGTTCGCGAAGTTTTAAAAACAGACGCGAAGCGTTCAACTAGAACCGCGTTAGCGGTTCAATGTTTCTAGCCGTGGGTGAAACCCACGGAAAAGAGAACGCAACAAAAGAACATCGTCAAACACTCTTTTTCTCTTGTCCTCCAGCGGAGGGCGAGAGAAAAAGATACTGAAGCGATTAAGGGCGAGCCACGGGTGTAAACCCGTGGGCATGAGTGTTAGCGAACGTAATTACGCAATTCGCCTCGTTTATCCTTTCGCGCCCTGTTTTTTCAGCCATTGAATCATTACTCGATAACCGCCTTCGACAGCGTAGTCCAGGGCGGTTTTCTCGAGTTTGTCTTTTGCGTTGACGTCTGTGCCGCGTTTAACCAGTTCGTAAACCATTAAGCTGCGCCCGGTTTGAGCGGCAATATGCAAAGCGGTTCTCTCATCCCCGTCTTTAACGTTGACGTCTACGCCGCATTCCATCCCCAACCGAAACAGTTCCAGATTGTCTTTTCTAATGGCGATATGCAGGATTGTTTCGTCATTGTAGTATTTTGCGTTGACGTCCGCGCCTTGCGCTATGAGCCATCGAACCAGCTCCATATTGCCTCTGAATGCAGCGCCGAGCAGGAGGGTCGAGTCCTGATACTGAATATTTACGTCCGCGCCATGTTCCACCAGCCAATGAATCAGTTCCCAATTTGAATTATAAACGGCATAAGATAAAGCCGTACTTCCAAATTCGTCTTTTACGTTGACGTCTAAGCCAAATTTGGCTTGCCATTGATCCTTGGTCAAAGAACCTCTAAACCCAAAAGAATATAATGCGTTGTTCAGTTTATCGCTTTTAACGCTGATGCCTAATCCCATTTCCAGGTCGTCGAGCAGATCTGACCATGAGGAAAACTTGTAATCGTATTTTACGCTTTCGTCCGCGCCATGATCCATCAGCCAAAAAATCAGTTCTGAACCGCCGTCTTCAAAGGCGTAATGAAGCGCTGTTTTTCCGTAGTCGTTTTTAGCGTTGACATCTGCGACGTGATTGGTCAGCCATTTAACGACGTCCAATTTTCCATTTTCAACGGCGTATTGCAATACGGTTTTTCCATATTTGTTTTTAGCGTTGACGTCCGCGCCATGGGCAACCAGCCATTGAACGGTTTTCAATGCCCCTGATTCAGCGGCGAAATTCAACGCGGTTTTTGCAAACTCGTTTTTTGCGTTGACGTCCGCGCCATGCTCGACCAGCCATTGAATCAATGTCAAAGTGTCGTTACAGGCGGCTGAATTCATGACGGCGTTGACGTTTGCGCCATGTTGAATCATCCAATGGACTTTTTTCATCGACGCATTTTTTGTGGCAAAGTCAAGAAATTCGTTGGGGTCGGCGTTGTGTTCTATGAGCCAGCAAATCTGTTCCCATTTGTAGTTTTTAGCAATATAACGCAAAGCCGTCATTTCAGATTTATTATTGGCGTTAAAGACGGCTCCACGCTCCGCCAGCCATGACATCATTTCCTGATTGTCGTCTCGGGCGGCGTAAAACAGGGGCGACAGAACGCTGCAGTGAGTGGTGTTGACATCGGCGCCGTGTTCAACGAGCCATTGAACCAGTTCCCATTTGTTGCGACACGCGGCAGAATTTAATACCGCCCAGCCGTCGCTGCCTTTGGCGTTGACGTCCGCGCCATGTTCAACCAGCCAAGGAATCAGTTCCCATTTTTTATTATAGGATGCAATACTCAATATGGACCATCCATAATTATTTATGGGTTGAATATCCACACCGCGTTCAACCAGCCATTGAACTAATTCCCAGTTTTTATCATAGGCGGCTGAACGCAATACTGACCATCCGCTATTGCTTTTGGGATTGACGTCCGCGCCATGTTCAATGAGCAGCTGAACCTGTTCCCATTTGTGATTCCTGATAGCAAATAATAATACCGACTCGCCATCGAAGTTTTTTGCATTGACGTCTGCGCCGCATTCCAGCAAATACAGCGACAGTTTCGTATTGTTTCTTGAGACGGTATAATGCAATGGAGTTATTCCAAATTTATCTGTAGCGTTGACGTCTGCGCCGTGCTCAACGAGCCACTGAGAATGTTCCAAATCGCCTTTTCCGATAGTTTTTTCAACAGCGTAACGGACATAATAGTCGACGTTTATGCCATGCTCCATGCGCCACTGAATCCAATTCCAACTGTGATGATATACAGCGTAATGCAAAGGCGATTTATCCTCTTCATTTTTGGAGTTGACGTCAATGCCATGCTCAATGAGCCATTGAACCAGTTCCCATTTGTCATGATAAACGGCGTAATGCAACGCAGTTTTCCCATATTTGTCTTTTACGTTAATATCAGCGCCCTGTTCAATGAGCCATAGAACCTGTTCCCAGTTATTGCCAAAAGCGGCAGACAGCAGCGCCGTTCGTCCGCCGCGGTCTTTTGCATGGACGTCCGCGCCGTGTTCAATCAACCATTGAACCTGTTCCAAAGAACCGATTTCTGCAATAGAATGTAACGCGGTTTTCCCGTATTTATCTTTAGCGTTGACGTCTATTCCCTGTTCAACAAACCATTGAACCAGTTCCCAATGCCCTCGATTGGCGGCGTAATGCAAGACGGTATTTCCTTTATTGTCTGTTACGTTTATATCCGCACCAGCTTTCAGAAGCGTTTTAACCCAATCGATATTCCCTTTCCAAACGGCGTACAGAAGTACGTTTGCGCTCTTGTTGGATAAATAGGAAAAATCAAATATTTCTTTTTTGAACATCTGTTGAAAACGTTCTATGTTTCGTTGACTAAATGTATAATAATGCATTTCTAAACCTTTCTATATGCGAAGGGGGACTGTATCAATAATAAAACGCTCAAAAGAGGATTATAGTAACATTTTAATCAGATATTGTACATTCCCCTAATTAACATAACAAAATTTGCGTGTAACTAAGATTGATATTATAACGTCATATCAGATTATTACAAGAGGTAACATTAATACAGATTCGGGGAATCGAGTCAACCTCTTTTTCTCTTGTCCTCAAGCGGAGGGCGAGAGAAAAAGATACTGATGCGATTAAGAGTAGAGTTCGGCGGACTGACGTCCGCAACCCAGAACGGTTGATAGCTACGGCGGAGGGTTTGAACGGAGCGGAGAGGCTTCGGCGGGCGAAGACGCCCGCGAACCAGCGGGTCAGACGGGCTTTCTACGTTCAAAGATTTTGGGAGGCTACCGCCGCAAGCGTTTATCAATTGATAACTCTGCGTCCTTTGCGTTCTTTGCGGCTTAAAATTTTTCTTCGGCGGCAGAGGACTGCCGCGATCTGGGCTTATCGCAGTTTTTCAGCGGGGCGTTGGATAAGGCGGCGTCAAGGTGCGAAGCCGCACGGGCGAATGGACGAGGTAATGTCTCCAAAAAAGCCTGTTTCGAAGATTCCCACGTCCAATCAGGAACCGACCTTGTCGGTCGCCGCATTCCCCGCCGCAAGCGCTCTCCGAGATTGTCTTATCACGTATTCTTCTGTACCAGCCAGTCGCCCAGGCGGGGGAAGAGTTGCTGGATGGCAAAGAGAAGTCGGGCTTTCCAGGGCATGACAAGTTCCGGAAGTCCTTTTTCGGACGCCTTGAGAATGGCGGCGACCAGCTTTTTCGGGTCGAGCTTTTTGACTTTCACCCCTGCGCCTGGACGACGCGCCGATTCCGGCAAGTCTTCCAAGCCCTCTAACGGATAGAGCCGTTCCGTCTCCCTGGCAATCGGACCGGGGCAGACGAGAAGGACTTTCAAGCCCTGTGAGCCGAGTTCCAATCGCAGCTGCTGCGAGTACGCGGCGACGGCGTGTTTGGACGTCGGGTACGCGCCTGTCCAGCGCGACGCCGATTTCGACGCCAGCGACCCGATGTTGATAATTCGCCCCTGAGTTTTGAGCAGTTCCGGCAAGAAAGCATGCGTTACGCGAACCAAAGCGAAGAAGTTGAGCTTCATGACCTTCTCGAACTTGTCCGCCGTCCAGTCCAGCATCTTTCCGCGATCCGTTCTGCCTGCAACGTTGACCAGAACGTCCACTTTGCCATACGTACTCAGAACGAAACTCTTGAGCTTTTCAACGTCCTCGTCTGACGTAACGTTGCACGCCAGACCGGCGCAGTCGATTCCTTCCTGCTGAAGCTCTGTAACAGCGACGTCTACAATTTCCGGTTCCAAGGCGGCGATGACGACTTTTCCGCCTGCTTTTCCAAACGCCTGAGCCAGTTCTTTGCCCAGCCCGCTGGAACCGCCTGTGATAACGATAACCTTATCTTGCCAAAACATGGTTTGTTGAGTTAGGAGTGAGGAGTGAGGAGTGAGGAGCTGGGAGTAGCGCCTGACAACTTAAAACGATTCGCCGAGTTTATTCAAAATCTCTTTGACGGCTTCCTCCAGCGACAACCCGTAAATGGACGCGCCGGCGGCTTTGACGTGTCCGCCGCCGCCAAAGGTTCGCGCCAATTGAGCGACGTTGTAGTCGCTTTTACTGCGAAAGTTCGCCTTGACGTACAGTTTGCCGTCAGTACTGATTTGTTCTGATAATAAAATCGCAACGTGAACGCCGGCAACGGTCAGAAACTGGTTGACAACCCCTTCCAGGTCGCTATGTTTGGCGTCGAAGCGTTCAAAATCAGAACGGGCGGCGTACGTAACAATCACCTTGCCGTCGAAATACTGTTGAGCGTTGTTCATGTAAACGCCCATCATTTTGAGCCGGACAAACGGGAATTTTTCGAACAGGGACGCGTACAAGACCGATGGAACGGCTCCGGCGGCAACCAGTTTTGCTGTAACGCTGAACGTTGCGTCTGTAACAGACGGGAACCGGAACCAGCCGGTGTCGGTACAGATGGCGGTGAACAGCGCCTGCGCCGCGGCGGTCGACATCGGGACTTTGAGTTTGTCAAACGCCTGAGCGATTAACAGTCCCGTCGAGTCCGCCAGAGGATTGGAAAACAGCATAGCGTTGAATGAGTCCCCAACAGTGTGATGGTCGACGATAATCAGCGGGACGCCGGACTCGACAATCGGGTCTGCCGCCTTGTCCAGCTGAGCGCGTGACGACGTATCGACAACCAAAATGGCGTCAAAATTCTTCCGGATCCAGGACGCTGTGCAGCGCGACGTCCACAGTCGGAACTGTT
Organism: Thermoguttaceae bacterium; assembly: GCA_017447745.1. Classification (GTDB taxonomy): domain Bacteria; phylum Planctomycetota; class Planctomycetia; order Pirellulales; family Thermoguttaceae; genus RUG11551. The sequence goes on along the minus strand of JAFSMW010000140.1, from coordinate 3,421 downwards.
TCCCTTTGGGATCCAAAAAAGTCAGATTGCCGGGCGTGGGCGAAACGTTGTAAATCTTCGCTTTGCAGCCGAACGATTCAACCAGCTGCGCCGCCGCCAGTTCGCTGCCCAGGGCGTCGCCGTCAGGATTGACGTGCGAGGTGATGAGGACTCGTTCTTTGTTTTCCAATGCGGCTCGAAACCGCTTCCATGATATTGTTTTCATTTAAAATCAGGTTAAAAAGTTGTCACGCGCCGGGCGGTGAAGGGTTTCTGCCACTTCCGGCATTATGCCGTACGAACAGGCGAGAATTTTAATCGGATGAATGCACGGTTTTGTGGATTTATGCTCCATTGCAATTCGACAGCTGGAACAGTCTGTTGTCGAGGCTTGAATGGTCGGTTTACGAAGCTGATTAATCAGCGGCATTCCAATCCTGATGGAATTATAGTAATTTTTCGCCTGCATACCGTAAATTCCCGCCATTCCGCAGCAGCCCGCTTCGATGGTTTCTACCGACAAACCGGGAATAAGCCCAAGTAAATTTACTGACGGATAGCCAATATCCAAAGCGCGAAGACGACACGGCGCATGATAGCCGATGGTCATGTTAATCGGCTGCAATTTCAGCTTGAGCTTTTTATCCAGATGAAGCTGCCACAGATATTGACTCAGGTCGTAAACGTGCTTTGACGCCATCGTCGAATCCGGATCGTTATCCAGCAGGATTGGATACTCGTATTTGATACAGTACGTATCCGCAGGTTCAACGCAGACGATATCGCAGGAGTCCCTGATGGCGTCTGCCATGATGTTGACGTTGTATCGAGCCAGATCGGCGGCTTTGTCTCTCATTCCCATCGTCAAGGCAGACAGCCCGGACGGCTTTTGATCAACGCTGCAAACGACTTCTACGCCGTTGTACTGCAGAACCTTCATTGCGGCTTCCGCCAACGCGGTGTCGTGATAGTTCGCGAACGCCGACACAAAGAAGAAAACCCGTTTGACGTCCGATCCTGGATTGTAGTCCAGATTTCGGATGTCGAATTGAGAGTATTCATCCAAAAAGGAACGATGCGGAATCGGAGGAACCTTTCTGACCGCGGAAATGCCCAAAAGCTTTTCCAGAATCATTCTGCAAAATGGCGATTTGAGTATTGCCGAGGCAAGAGGACGAAATGCAATCGCCAATCGGCTGAGTTTGTCAAACTGGGCGATAATTTTATCGGAAAAGCCTAGTCCCATGGCGGAAACGTACGACCCGCGCGCCTGAAGAATCATCTGAGGAACCGGCGTGTGACGCGAACATTCATACTGACACGAACGGCAATTGATGCAGCTGTCGAGAACCTCTTTGACTTCATCCGTAAGCAGTTCCGGCAACTCGAGCTGACGAAGCGTTAACGCGCGAATCAGGTTTGCTTTGGCGCGCGGAGAGCTTGGCTCGTGAAGCTGCTGACGAAACATCGGGCATGAGCGATGTTCAGAATCCTGACTGCGACACGAACCGCAATCGTTACAAATAAAGCAGTCCCGGAACGACAAATCCTGACGCCATTCCATCTGAAGAACCGTTAAATCCTCCAGCTGAGCGGGCTGCTGAACAGTTTTGTCGTCTGTCTTGTTGTCGTCTTTGACCGGCAGAATCTCTTCCGTTGTCTTTTCCAGATCAAAGCGAAGCCTGGTCAGAGGTTGAGACGAATCTGGCGCGATAATCTTTCCCGGTTGTAAAACCCCGCCGGGATCGAAAGCCTGCTTTATGTCTCGATAGACTTCGTAATATTCCGGACTCTGCTGTTTGAGATAATGCGTCCGACTGATCCCGCAGCCGTGTTCCCGTCCTAAATATCCGCCGTAATTCCACGCCAGCTCGTAATACTTCCCTGCAAACGAGAGCAGCTTTTCCCGATCAGACTTATCATGAAGATTGAGCAGCGGATGAAGACTCATCTGTCCCTGCGGAGCGTGACAGAATATTGACGAACTGACGCCTTCTGACTGCATCAAAACCAGAAGCTCAACAAGGAATTCGTCCAGCCGATGAGGGTCAACCGTTACGTCGTCTACAAAGGAAACCGGCTCGACAAGGCGGGTTTCGTGCGGCGTTGGCTGAATGCTGTTGCGTATCTGGCTGTAAATTTCCAACTCGTGTTCGTCATAGGAATAGTTTTCTGCAAACGCGTAATTGTTATACAGACACAAACGTTCATTGAGCGAACGCAGCTGGGCTTGATTTTCTACCGGAGAATCTGCCGAACAGAAAATCAGCAGCGCCGCTTCTGCTTCTGCTGGAATGAGCAAATCAATTCTGGCGTCTGTTTCTGTAACCAGATGCAAATGCCGTCTGTCCATCAAATCGCACGAATCAATATTCTGATGGATGGCTTCCTTTGCAGCCAGGGCGGCTTTGCGAATCGAGTCAAAAAAGAAAAAGATTGCAGTTCTGCATTTAGGAATTGGCTGAACCTGCAATTCCAGCTCTGTAAACGTCGCCAGAGTCCCTTCTGAACCGGCAAGCAGCTGCAGATAATTGATGTTTCCGTTTCGTAAAGCCGTCAGATTGTATCCGGCATGATGGATCGAACTGTTTTCCGGCGTAGCGTCGATCAGTTCAGCATGCTTTTCGTAGACTTTTTTCAGCCGTTGAGTCAGTTCTGCCAGCGGCGAGCCGAGCGCAGAATTTTGAGCGCTGTCTTTATTAAAATCGATCAGAGCGCCATCTGCCATTACGGCTTTGATTCCAACCAGCAGATTGGAAGGCGCGCCGTATTTCAGCCAACTCCCGCCTGCGGAATTGACGGCTATCTGCCCGCCCAGCGTTGACGTCAGAGGATTGCCGCCGTCTGGACCGAACGTCAGACCCATCGGACGAAGAATATCGTTCAAACGCTCTCGAACGATGCCCGGCTGAACGCGAATTATATTGTCCTGAATCCCAATAACGCGGCGCATGAATCGGGAAAAATCCAGAATAAGTCCTTCTCCAAGCGACTCGCCTGCAAGAAAACTGCCCGCTCCGCGGGGATGAACGCTCAACTCATGAGTTCGGGCGTAGTTGACGGTCTGAACGACGTCCCGCCAATGACGAGGGCAAACCACCCCCAACGGACGAAACTGATAAATACTTCCGTCGGTTGAATAAAGCAACGTTGTCGAGTTGTCGCAATCTACGGCGCCACTGATAACGCCGCGCAAGTCGTCCTGAATTCGTTCGCGCTGACTGTCCACAATCTAATAATATATTTATAATTGAATACTATCGTGTATTGTATACCAAAAGTCAAAACAAGACAAGGGGGGAGAGGGGAATAGTTAGAAATAAGGAGTGAGGAGTTACGCGATAGCGTTCTTCTAGAACCGCTTTAGCGGTTCAATGTTTCTAGCCGTGGGTTTTAACCCACGGAGTGAGGAGTTACGCGATAGCGTTCTTCTAGAACCGCT
>JAFSMW010000139.1 GCA_017447745.1 Thermoguttaceae bacterium | reverse complement strand
GACGTGGGGATAAGAATAGAGTAATCAGAAGGTTTCGAAAAGGTTTCAAGACATATTCCCTTTCCATGCCTCCCAATTTTGAACGCACCCCATTTTCTATTGATTCAATCCCCCGCCTTGCATTCAAAAGCGTTTTCTGATATACTAAATAAAAGAACAGTCTGTATTAATAATTGAGTAGTTTTCAACATCCACGCTTTAATATACACGGAAATCCAAATGAATAGAAGAACTGCGCTGCAGATTGGCGCGATGGCGCCGCTGGCAATTTTGAATTTATCCCAGACGTCTGACGCTCAGTGGGGTCAGCCGGGGAACGCGCTGTCGACCCAAGGATTCGGGACGCCGACGCCCATTGCTGTCGACAACCCGTCGGTCATCTGGCGGGAAGCGAAATGTCAGATGTGCGACCATTGCCAGAAGTCGTGTGGCGCGTTGCAGTCGGTTCGCGGTTTTTACGATATAAAAGTTACGAAAAAGCCGATTTGCATCCATTGCGGGCAGTGTACGAATCTGTGCAAGTCCGGCGCTATGACGGAACGGTACGTCTACCCCGGTTTGGGGCGAGCGCTCAAGGCTCCTGGCGTAACGTCGGCGATTTCCGTCGCCCCGGCGGTGAGGGTTTCCTTGGGAGAACTGTTCGGTTACGCCCCGGGAACCAACGTCGAAGGGAAAACAGTCGCTGCGCTGAAAGAGTTGGGGTTCGATTACGTCTTCGATACGACTTTCGGCGCCGATTTGACGGTAGTCGAGGAGGCGAAAGAGTTTATCAAGCGGTTGGAATCGAACGAAAAGCGCCAATTCCCGATGTTTACGTCCTGCTGTCCGGGCTGGGTGTCGTTTGCGGAATACTGGTTCCCGGAGTTTCTGCCGTATCTTTCGACGTCGAAAAGCCCGATGCTCATGCAGGGCGCGTTGATTAAGTCCATGTTCGCCAAAGAGATGAAACTGGATCCGTCCACAATTGTCTCGGCTCTGGTCGCCCCCTGTACGGCGAAGAAGTACGAAATTACTCGCCCTGAAATGAACGCCGCTGGCGCTCTGGCGGGCGTCGGCGCCGTCCGCGACATGGATTGGGCGATTACCGTTCGGGAATTGGGACGCTGGATTGACGAGTCGGGAATTGACTTTGAAAACCTGGAGCCGGTTCCGTTCGACTCCGTTATGAGCCACGAGACTGACGCGGGTCTGATTTTTGGCGCGACCGGAGGCGTCATGGAAGCGACTCTGCGGACGGCGTACTGGTATATCAACGACAAGCCCGCCCCTCCCCAGTTGCAGGAGTTTACTGCCATTCGCGGTATGGACGGCGTCAAAGAAGCGGAAGTTGACCTCGGCAAAGCCGGGAAAATCAAAGTCGCCGCCGTCCACGGCGGAGCGAACGCCCGGGCTCTGCTGACCAAGATTCGCGACGGGGAAGTCCAGTACGATTTCGTCGAAGTCATGATTTGTCCCGGCGGGTGCATTGGCGGCGGCGGTCAGCCAATCGTCAAAGGGAAAGAGGCGTTTCAAGCCGTCCGGCAAGCCAGAATCAAGGGTCTGTACGGTATGATCAGTGGCGACAAGCCCCGGCTGGCGCACGAAAACCCGGACGTTCAGCGCGTCTATTCCGAATTCCTGTGCAAAGGCGGCGTTGACCTGAGCGAAAAACTGCTGCATACGAGCGCGTATGTTGACAGGTCAGGCGAACTGGAAGGACAGATCTGACGCAAAGCGTCATACTGCTGTCTATTGCCTAAGCTCGCCTAACGGCGAAAGCCTAATTTCGCTCCCGTTGGTCGCTTCATTACCGCCTTCCATTCATTCTTAATCCCAAAGCTAACATTTTTGTCCGTTGTTCGTAATAACATATTAGAACAACTTGAATCCAATTGTTTCAGGTAATAATAATGACTCAAAAATCCAGCGATTTACCTCCTTATTATGACCATATTTATCGATATGCGTATCGTTTTATGGGGTCATTAGACGATGCGGACGACGTAAGACAGGAAGTCTTTTGTCGATATTACGATTCGTTATCAAAGGACGAATCGAAACGATCGTATCAGGGGGATCAACTTCGCAATTACTTGTATTTAATAGCGAGAAATTACATGATAGACCTGATTCGACGAAGAGGACAGCATGAGAGAATCTCAATAGACGAGGATGGCGATTTGAGTCTGGTGTATTCAGGTCTGATGGCTTCTGGAGCGTCTCCAGAGCGCTCCGCTCAGACGTCTGAACTTCAGGCGATAGTTCGTCAGAAAGTCAATCAGCTTTCGCCACAAGTACGTGAAATCCTTCATCTGCGGTATGTTGAACAGATGAAGTCAAAAGATATTGCTGAAATTATTGGAAAGTCGTATGGTAACGTTCGACGAATTTTGTCAGTCGCAATTGCTGAGTTGTCAAAGGAAAAGGAATTGGAAGCCTTGAATTAAAACAGAGATGACCTTGCCATGGAATACGATAAAAAAGAATTAGAAGAATTGTTGATTTTATATGCTCTGGATGAACTGGAGCCAGAAGAAGCGGCGGCTGTCGAGGAGGAACTTCGTAAGCGTCCGGAACTGGCTGTCCAGGTGAACAAGGCTCGCAGTCTGGATGGATTGCTGTCAGACGTCTATGCTCAGTCTGTCGAACCCGTTTCACAGGTTATAACGGAGGAATCCGATAAACCGAAAGTTGCCAGCAAGACGGAAACGTCTCGCCGTCTGGCGCGTCGATTTGCGTTTACCGCTGCGGCGCTGTCGCTGTTTTTTGTAGTTGGCGCCCTGCTCTACCCGCAATTTGTGAAAAATGACGTACCAGTCGCCATGACGTCAGGGGAAACTACAGAAAACAAATCTCTTTCGCTGGATACTGTAACAGAAGACGTCAAGCGGAAAGAATCTGCTCCAGCTGCTAAGGAATCTGTTCTGGAAAAAGCGCAGGAAGAAGCGCAGCAAGTTGACATGAATGCTTTGGACGTTGCAGAGGATGTTGACGTTGCTGAGGAAGCTGAGGAAGTCGCCGCCGAAGATATCGCACCTGAAGTTGTTGGAGTTGAAATGAATATTGCAGAAGACGATATGCCCGCTCCAGCGCCAGCGACTGCGTCTGTTCCAGCTCTAGCTCCAGCGTCTGCTCTGCCAATGGAAGATGACGCTTCTTTGGACAACGCGCCTGTTCCGCTTGCTGCAGAGCCGGAACAGGAAGAAGCTCATGCTCAATATTACATGAAAAATGCTCTGTATGACATTCCCAGTCAGAAAACCGCCGACGGCATGGCTCCGATCAAGGGTGTAACTCCCCCCATGAAACAGGAGCTTCTTCCAGAGGAATCTTTAGGCGAGATGGCGGTTGATCAAATGAACAAACGGCTGGAAAAACAGCGAAAAGTTCAGGGGGAAAAGAGCGCTTTTAAAAAGAGCAGGCAGAAGGGAATCGCTTATGGCGACGAAGCCGCTCTTGTTCCAGGTTCCTACGTTGTCCTTCAAAAGAGCGTGATGGAAGGAAATCGACTTCCCAATCCGGAGAGCGTCAAGGTTGAACAATGGCTTAATTATTTTGGCGTTGCTGAATTAGTTAAAGTGACAGAATACAAGGACGAAGGCGTCGATAAGAAAGACGCTCAATTCGCCAAGGCGGTCAATCAGTTTGCGGCGGCGCTTTCCAGCCCTGAACCAGTCGACGTCAAGGCGTTTGAGGAAGTTCTGGATTTGCTCAAAGATTCCGTCGGCGAAGACACGAAACGTCTGGAATTCAAGGCGATTGTCGAAAAGACGATTAAGATTAAAAAGAAGTCAGAATAACGTCTCTCGTTCCAGTTCCAGCAGAACCGTTTTGACGTCCAGCCCGAGAGCGAATCCTGTCAGGCGGCTGTAGGAACCGACGACCCGATGACAGGGAATAAAAATCGGGATCAGGTTGGCGTTGCAGGCTTGTCCGACGGCGCGCGCCGCGTTCGGGTTCCCGATTCTGTGAGCAATCTGACCGTAGGTCGCCGTCTGACCATAGGGAATGTGTAACAGTTCTTTCCAGACACGCCGTTGAAAGTCCGTCCCCTGTGGACGAAGCGGCAAATCAAACGTCTGTCTCTGCCCGGCAAAATACTCTTCCAACTGCCGCCGCGCTTCTCGTTCCAGAGCGGTTGAACAATCTTGAGATAATTCAGAAACAACAATGCAGTCGTTGGCTGAGTAGTTCAGTTCAACGACTGCGTTGTCTTTAATAACGATATGCCAGTTTTGCGAGTTCAGGCAATCGTCGATCATCTTGTCAGTTCGTCCAGTTCGTCGACCAGCGTTCCGAAGTATTCCATGGCGGAATCGACCGGGGCGGGCGTGGACATGTCAACCCCGGCGCCTTTGAGCAGTTCCAGCGGTTCTTTGCTGCTGCCGCCTTTGAGGAACCCGAGGTAATCGTTGCGTTCCTTAATGCCGCCGTTGAGAACGCGGTTGGAAAGCGCAATCGCCGCCGACATGCCGGTTGCGTACTTGTAGACGTAAAACGCGCGGTAAAAATGCGGGATTCGCAGACATTCCAGTTCCAGAGCGTCGTCAACGACGAAGTCCGGACCGAAGTACTTGTCCAGCAAGACGCGGTAGATTTTTCGGAACAAGTCCAGCGTCAGCGATTGCCCAGCTTCGGCGGCGGCGTGAGCGTCGCGTTCAAATTCGGCAAACATAGTCTGACGGAAAATCGTCGCTTTCATGGCGTCAATTTGACGGTTAATCAAATACGCCTTGAGCTTTTTGTCGTTCCCCGCCTGCGAGAAGAGCAGATGGTGCAAAAGCTGCTCGTTAAACGTGCTGGCGACTTCCGCCACAAACAACTCGTAATCGTGATAGGTAAACGGCTGAGTGTGACAGGAGTAGTACGAGTGCATGGAATGTCCGCCCTCGTGAGCAAGCGTAAAGACGTGGTCGAGCACTGATTCCTGATAGTTCATCAAGATGTACGGGAAACCGTCAAACGCTCCGCAGGAGAACGCGCCGGAACTCTTGCCGCGGTTTTCGTACTTGTCGCACCAGCGTTCGGTCGTCAAGCCCCGGGTGATAATCGAAACGTACTCGTCGCCCAGCGGCGCAACCGCCTGAGAAACAAGGTCAACCGCCTGTTCCCATGTGCGGTGAACGTCCAAGCCCTGAACGATCGGCACGTACGTGTCGTACATGTGCAAGTCCGGCAGTTTCATTGCCCGCTGACGAATAGCGTAGTATTTGTACAGCGTCGGCAGATGGCGGTTGATGGACTCAACCAGAGAATCGAATACGGAGACGGGAATGAACTCGTCAAACAGAGCCATCTCCCGAGCGGACGGGAATTTCCGAACCTGAGCGTAGTAAACGTCTTTCTGAATTGACGCTTCCAGCGTCGCGGCAACCGTATGGGCGTGATCTTCAAAAGTTTTGTAGTACTGCTCGAACGCCTGCTTTCTGACGGCTCGTTTGGGGCCGTGTAACAGCGCGCTGAACGTAGCGTGAGACAGTTCGATCTTTTGCCCTTGATGATCTTTAATGACGCCGAAACGCATGTCGACGTCGGTCAGCTGGTCGAAGATTTTGCTGGCGCTGCCCGCCATTTCGCCCTGCATTGCAAGGAGTTTTTCTTCCGATTGGGAAAGCGTGTGCGGCTTGTATCGCCAAATGCGGTTGAGAGCCAGAGCGTACTTTTTGAGTTTGGGGTCTGCGACAATCGCCTTGAACTTTGCTGCGGAGAGGGATAGAATTTCCGGCTCGATAAAGCTGGTCGCAGCGCTCGCCTTGACCGCAGCGGAAACGAACCGCCCTTGTCGATCCATCGCTTCGCCGTCGCCGGCGTCCTGAGCCGTTTTTAAGAACGCGTAGTTTCCCAACCGTTCGCCCATGCGTCCGATCTTGTCCAGAAACTTGAACAGATTCAGAATCGCGTCGACGGTTGAAAGCGTCCCCTTGAACGATTCGACCTTTGAAATCTCTTTTTGATACTTTTTGAACTCCTGTTCCCAGGCGTCATCTGACGCGAACAGAGAAGTCAAATCCCATGTATCTTCCGGTTTAACGTCTTTGCGTTCCGGCAATTGTTTAACGTCCATTGTGTCCTTTCTTTTAAAAGTTGCGAGTTGCGAGTAGCGAGAAAGTGTTTCCTACTCCCTATTCCCTATTGCCTATTGCCTACTGCCTATTGCCTTACTTCACGTTCCTCTTATTCTTCGGCTTGATACGCTTTGAAAGAGTCATCCAGTCTTTGGACAGCGGGGTGAACTGACGAGTGTTTCTCACTCTTTGAGCGGAACCGGACAGCGCCGCGCCGTCTGAGCCGATCGGTTTAACTCGCTGTACAACGCGGAGGAATTTGAACTTAAGTTGCGGCCCTTCAGACGTGTATTCGACGCCTTCCAGCCGCAGAGCAAGTTTGTCTCCCAGTCGGAAGCAGTTTTCCGCTTTGTACCCGGTGAAGGTCTGGAGCGCTTCTTCAAAGTAGTATTCGTCGTCCGGCAGGTCGTTGGACGTCAGCAGGCTTTCAAATGGGATTTCCGTTCCCTGAATGAAAATGCCTGTCTTGGCGACGCCGGAAATAACGGCGGTCATTTCTCTGCCGATTTGCGTTTCCATGTATTTGGCGATTTTCAGCGCGACGAGGTCGCGTTCAGCGTCTTCCGCCCGCTGTTCGGTGTCGGTAAGATGTTCCGCCAGGAAGCCGATTTCGTCCAGATGACGATTGGGCTTCGTTCCGGTGATAATCGCCTGCAACAGACGGTGAACGGTCAAGTCTGAATAGCGTCTGATGGGCGACGTAAAGTGACAGTAACATGACGACGCCAAGGCGAAATGCCCATCCTGAGAGGGCGAGTATTCAGCTCGCTGCATGGCGCGCAACGCCGCCTGATGCACCGGGTATTCGTAAGCCGTGCCAGCCGTCTTTTGCAAAACGTCCTGAATTCGGTATTGAACTTTCCCGTCGATTTCATGAATACCCAATTCTGAAACAAAGCTGTCGAATCGAGCCACCTTTTTGGGTATTGGCGGAAGGTGAATTCGTCGAATAAACGTTTCGCCTTTTTGAGTGAGGAATTCCGCAACCGCTTCGTTGGCGGAGACCATAAACTCTTCAATCAGGCTGTGACTTTCCGTGGTAACTTCTTTCTTGACGCCGGTGATTTCGCCCTTGGCGTTGTAAAGAATTTTGGCTTCCGGCAGGTTGAGGTGCAGACAGCCCTTTTCGTCCCGGCGGCGGCGAAGCGTCAGAGCCAGCGAGCGAAGATCGCTCAGCAGCGCCTTGGTTTGGGTGGCGATGTCGGCGTTACCCGTATTGAAATACTGATCCACCTGCTCGTAGGTCAGTCGTTCCGCAGAGCGAATCACGGTATTTTTTATGTCAACATTGGTGCGAATGCCGTCTGGCGTGTATTCCATGAAAACGGACTTGCAGAAACGGTTTTGGTTGGGCTGCAGAGACGCCATCGAGTTGCAAATCTGTTCCGGCAACATCGGCAAGACGCGGTCTGGCAGATAGACGCTATTGCCGCGCATGCGCGCTTCCTGATCCAGTACAGACCCCTCATCGACAAAGTATGACACGTCTGCAATGTGAACGCCCAAAATAACGGACCCGTTCGAGAGACGTTCCAGAGAAATCGCGTCGTCGAAATCCTGAGCGTCTTCCGGGTCAATCGTGATGATGTACGCTCTGTTGGTGAGGTCGGTTCGATTGACGGGAATTGTTTCCGGATAGCGGTTGATAATTTGACGCGTGTACGCGAGAACCTCTTCAGGGAACTTGTACGGCAGTTCGTATCGGCGAATAACCGACATCGTATCGACTTCCGGAACGCCGCGGGGACCGAGGATTTCTATAATGACGCCCTCACCCTGACGATCGCCTTCGGGGAATCGAACCATCTCGATAACGACTTTTGTATTCTCTTCGATATTTTTACTTCTGGCGTCGCCGACCCAAATCGGTTTGTCGAACAGACCGCCGTCGACTTCAACGTATCCGGACGCGCCGATGAATTTGAATGTGCCGACGAAGCTTTTCGTTTGCCGTTCCAGAACGTCGACAATGCGGCCGATTCGCTGCCCCTTTCTGTTGAGCCGTCCTTCCAGAACGACGGAAACGGTGTCTCTGTCAGAGGCGCTTAGAGCGTCGTCCCCCTTGATGGAGATTTCATTTTGCTTGGTTTTGTCCAAGCCAGGCTGACGAACGACGCCGCGTCCCGGACCTTTGCGAAAATAAATTCCGGTAATCGTTTTTTCCGATTTGTCGACCTTGACCTGTTCCGCCGCCCGGATTGTATGTCCGCCGCCGTAACGCAGAACGCCTTCGGAAATCATGTCTTTAATCAGACGCTTGACAGCGTCCAAATCGTGTTTGGCGAATCCGACCTGCTGAGCAAGCCGTGACGCTTTAACCGGGGAATAGTTGATTCTTCTGACGTGTTTGAGAATCGCTTCGCGCGCGTCCTGTTTGTTGATAGTCATGGTATTGGGAGTTGGTTTAAAGTTGCGAGTAACAAGAAATGGAAGGCGGTAATGTAGTGAGCGAAGCAAACGAAATTACGCATTCGCCGTTAGGCGAACGTAACTACGAGTTCAAATTTTTTGGTTCGCTTTTGGCGAACTGCGTAACTACGCTCCTTTTAGTCGCTTCGTTACCGCCTTTCAACTCTTTTTATACTACTTAAATTTTACACGATTTATCGAACAATTACAATAGCGAATTTCAGATATTTTACCGGAAAGAGAAATATTCTCAGAAATATTGCCGTTGAAGCGCGCTTGTCAAAAAAACAGCGCAGACGAAAAAGTCTGCGCTGAAGAAAGGAACTTTCAAAAGGGAGTTTTGAATTCAATGGAGGGTTAATTGAAGAAGCTCAACAACCAGTCCATCAAAGTACTGTTAATCTGATACGTGCCCTGCCAGCTCCACATGTTGCGAACCAGGTCAATCGACATGATAAGCGTCATGGTCAGCAGGACAATGCACAGAAACAGACTGATAACATTGAGTATTGTGTACGGTTTGTCTTTCTTTCCGACTTCTCGGGCGACTTCAATCAATTCCGGTGTAACGTCCGGAGGAAGAACGCCGCCGTATAATCCCGGTTCTCCAGCCTGTACGGACGAGTCTAACCCCATGTTGGCTCCGTCTTGAGCGCCGTCGAGGGCGCCAGGACCGGAACTCATGAGCGGGTCGCTGAAATCGCTGCTGTTTTCTGACAGAGCAATAACCTGAGACCCCGTTTCGGATTCGTCTTCGACGTCGTCTGGCGTGGTCGTCAGAGTGAATTCGTTTCCTTCTTCCGGAACCGAGGCGCTGGAACCGTCTTCGATAATGGAAAGACTGTCGTCGTCCAAAACCAGATCGTCCAGGTTGACGTTGAGGGAATCCGAATTCATGGCAACGCTACCAGCGTCGAGAACGCCGCTAAGTTCGTTATCGTCCAGAGAGATTCCGCTGTCGCCTTCCGGTTTGTACAGGTTGATGCCGCTGCTTTCTCCGTTGAGCGTAACGTCGCTCATAACGTCCGATTCCCCTAACACCAGGTCGTCTTCGCCAATATCCAAAACGTTTGACGCTTCATTGGAAATACTGGAAGGCGAGTCCGAATCGAGCGTAGAGTTAATGTCTGGCGAGGAGGCTCCGTCTTCGTCGAGCGACAGACTGCTGTCGCCAGCCAGAGCGTAGTCTTCATCGTACGCGGGTTCTTCTACCGGGTGAAGAAGTTTTTCGACGTCCGGTCCTTTGAATTTCCAGGTATTGCCGTCTCGCATGCCGTAGATTTTGCCTTGCATGCGCATTTCGTTAATTTCTGCCGGCGTTTTGCCCATCAGTTGAGCAACTTCGTCTATTGTATATAACCTGTTTTCCATAACTAAACCTTGATTTGAGTTGAGCTATAAATTTGCCGTCGAGAGAATCTTTATTGGGATTCCAGCAACTGTCGAATCTCGCGAGGCAACGGTTTTTGAGTATTTAAATTTTCTATTTCCATATCGTAGGCCAGTTTGCGAACGGCGCACATTTTAATGGTTCCGCTGGCAAGATCGACCTGATAGACCGCCATTACTTTTTTGGTGGAATCGATTACGGTTATCTGCTGATATTTGTTTTCGATGGTTTCGGAAAAGCCGAACCAGTCGCCTGTGGTGGTTACGATGCCGGAACTGGAAATCTTTTCTGCTGCGTTATTTTGAAAACAAAACAACGCTGCCAATAACACGGCAATCGGCAGAAGCCACAGCAGTTTTTTGTTAAACATTGTTTTAAGCAAAAGGGGTTAGTCTTGAGGCGTCAGGAACTACAGCCTCTGTGGGTTTTACCCACGGCTAATAATATTGAACCGTTATGCGGTTCTAGCGGAAGCGCTTTGCGCCTTTTCCCTTTTACTATTTTAAACAAAAATGGGAAAATTTCAAGATTATTATTTCGAAAATCTTGATTTTTTCATAAAAAAAGTGAAAGTAAGTGGCGCGTTTTTGAGAAAAACGCTTGACTCATCATTTTCACTTTAAAACTTACCGCTATTATTTATAACTCATAATTTAAAATTGTGAATTAAAAAATAGGAAAATTTTGAAGAATTTCTTTTAAATCAACTTTTTCAGACGTGAAAACCCTTATTTTGCTATTTACTCAACTGTGAAAATCGGTTAAAGTATTTTGAATAATCGGTATAAATGACAAAGTCGTTAAATCCGTTACAGGCGGACAAGTCAATTATGTACGAGATTTCAAGAGAATTTGAATTTAGTTATACGCATCGGCTTTGGCAATACGACGGCAAGTGCGGCAATTTGCACGGACACAACGGCAAAGTTCGCATAACGCTGGAACAGGAGTCGTTGGACGAGTCCGGCTTGAGCGTCGATTTCCATCAGATTAAATCCAGCGTCGAACGTTGGGTGGAAGACAACTGGGATCATAAAACAATATTGAATTGTAACGACCCGCTGTTGTCAATACTCGCCAACGCAGGCGTGGACTGCGTCAGCTTTGGCGCTAATCCGACGTCTGAGCTGTTTGCTCGTCTGATTTGCCTTCAGGCGGAATCGATGGGCTTGCCTGTCAAGAGCGTCGATTTTTGGGAGACGTCCAAGAGTATGGCGCGATACTGCCCGGACAGACCAAAAGCAGAAAAATCAAAAAGAAAAGACGCCAAAGGCGTCCGTAAATAAAAGCGCAGTCCGATAGAGATTGCTTTATCGGACTGCTTCCCCCCCGGGAACGAGGCTTTATTTTAATGAGGGGACTGGGTATCTCCCTGAATTAGTTTTATTAAATTAAAATCGACTATTAATTTAATGGACTTTTGTTGGTTCCCTTTAATTTATTAAAAATTTTTATACATATTGCGTTTTAATCGTAAAGTTTGACGGTTAGAAGGAATAATCCAGATGTCATTGATAAAATTTTTCGCCTCAGTGATGAAATCTCCTCTGTTGTGGGGATTTTCAACCTGCGCCATTTTTTATACGCTGATTCATAAAGGCGTGATTAATAACACATTGATAGTTCGCTATTTCGCCGGGCACCCGGTCGAGTACTTTGAAGCGATACTGTTTTTTGTCGGATTGTCGGCGTTGGTAATCAAGGGTTTGGACGTTATGCGTCAGCGCGGGTTTACGACGAAAGGTCTTTTTGGCGCGGTGAGCAAACCGGTTCCGCCCTTGGCGGCAACGCCGATGCTCAATCAGCTTGACACCCTGCCCTCGTCGCGTCAGGATTCGTACTTGATTGGTCGATTCCGTTCCGCCTTAAGCTACGTTAGCCGCAACGGCTCAGCCGAGGGTTTGGAAGACGAATTGAAATATCTGTCGGACATGGACTCGTCTGCGATGCATCAGAGTTACGCGTTGTCCCGAATTATCGTTTGGGCGATTCCGATTTTGGGCTTCCTGGGCACTGTTATCGGGATTACCGTCGCCATGGGCGAACTGGGCGTGAGCGTTGACGGCGGCGATTCGTTAAAGAAGATGCTTGCCGGATTGAGCGTCGCGTTCGATACGACCGCTTTGGCTTTGGCTCTGTCGATGGTTTTGATGTTCACTCAGTATATAGTTGAGGGACGGGAAAAAGATTTGATTTCTACCGTCGATAAAATCGCCAGTCGTGAGTTGGCTGGACGGTTTGAGGTTATTCCCAACACGCCGGACGGCGAACTGACGTCGCTGCGTCGAATGATGGAAAACATGGTCGAGTCCGTCAAAGAGATGATAGCTCATCAGTCTGCGATTTGGCAGGAGGCGTTTAGCGTCGCGGATTCTCAATGGCAAAACCGACTCGAACAGACGGGCGACGCCTTGCGAAGAAATTTGGCGGCGGCTCTCAACGAGGTTTTGTCTGATTCCATTTCCCGTTCGTTGGATCAAACGATGACGCAGCAGAATCAGCTTTTCCTTTCCGGCTTGTCTCAGGTTCAGGATCAGACGGTCGAAAAGATGAAACAGTCTGCTGAAGGGTTTACCGATTCCATTTCCGTTCTGGCGTCAGCGCAAAAAGAGATTGCTTTGCAGACGGCGCAGCTGTCTCAAATGAACGCTGCGACAGAAAATATTACTGAACTTCAGCAGACGATGAGTCAGAATCTGAACGTCTTGGCGGGCGCGAGAAGTTTCGAAACTGCTGCCGCCAGTTTGGCTGCCGCCGTGGAAATGCTGGCGTCCAGAATGAACCAGTCGTCAGATACCGTTCGATTTAAAGACGCCGCGTAAGAGTTGCGAGAAAAAACTCCTCACTCCTCACTCCTAATTCCTAACTAGCGCTTCCCCCCTCCGCCTTCCTCCAAACGCTTCATGTCCTACACGTCCTCCCGCCGAAACTCGTCAGCCAAAGGAAACCCGGTATCGCTGTTTCCTTTTTTGGCGGTTTTGCTGTGTACGATGGGGTCTCTGCTGGGCGTCTTGCTTATTATGGCGGACTTGGCGAAAAAACAGACCGTCGCTGCGTCTGAACAGGAGACGGCGCAGGTGGAGTCGTTAGATGAAACGGACGCATCTATAGAAAACGAATCCCCTTCCGCAGAGCAGATTGAGGAACAGATTCGGAAAAAGCAGGAGCTTCTGTCTCAAATTGAGGAAAAGAAAAAGCAGATTCTGGAACTTCAGGAAAAGCTCAATTCTCAATTGACGGAGTCGCGGGTATACTTAAGCGGGATTGAAACTGAACTCGAAAATTTCCGCAAGGAAATCGAACTGCTCAGAAACGACGTTCAAAAGCTGGACGGTCAGCTGGAAATGCTGGATACAGACTTTCTCACAGAACAGCTTGCGGCAATGGAGTCGAAGTTAGCCGACAAAACGAAGGAACTGGAAGGTCTTCGAGAAAAGAATCGTGACACCAAGCCGGGGCTGGCGGTCATTCCGCATAAAGGACAGTACAATACAAACCGATACCCGATTTACGTCGTCTGTACGTCGCAGGGCGTTGTTCTTCAGCCGGAGGGAATTTATCTAACCGCCAGTGACTTCGCCTGTAATTTGTCGCTGGGGTCTCCGCTGGAAGCTGCCATGCGCGCCAAACGGGAATACCTTCTCAAGCAAAACGCCTTCGATCCGGTCGAGGACGGGGAGCCGTACCCGCTGATTCTGGTTCGTCCAGACGGGATTGAATACTACTACGCAGCGCGAATGGCGATTTCCGCTTTCGGAGACGATTTCGGGTACAAGCTCATTGGCGAAAAACAGGCAGACGATTTGGTCTTTCCGCCGGAAGATTCCGATATGACCGCCTCAATTCAGGACGCTGTGGATCGGGCGCGAATCAATATGAAAGAAATGGCGAAGATAGCTCCGGCGATGGAAGGTTCTGCCAACGGTCCGGTCGCGTACCGGGTCAACGGCGCTGGCGTTCGAGAAGCGGTTAGTCTGGACGGATCCAGCCGCGTGGCGGAGGTGTTGCGTAACAGCCGATCTGGAGGAAACTCCGGCGGCGTACCAAATGGCGTTCCGGGCGGCGTTCCCGGAGGAGCGCCTGGCGCAGCGTCCGCTGTCAATTCGGGTCCGTATGGAACGGGATACAATTTGTCAGGAAACGGCTCGTTGAGCAATCCCGGCTCCGGCTCGATTGTCATGGGATCGCCCGAATTCGGCAGTAACGGCGGAATCGGTCAAGGAGGAATCGGCGGAGCTGGTAACGGAAATCTTTCAGTCAATAACGGAATCGGTAGTAACGGCGGCGCGGGCGGTTATCCCGGATTTGCTTCTATCGGTCAGCAGGACGCAGAGGGCTTTTCTTCTGCTGGCATGGGAGGGGGACTGGGCGCTGAGCCGTACAATCCAAACGTAACAGGACGTCCGGGCGCCGGCTCGAATGGCGTTTATCTGCCGTTGGAAACCGCGCAGAATAACGCCAATAATTCCACGTCTAATAGCGTCTTTGGCGGATTGAAAGAAGCGGAAGCAATTGATCCTTCCAGCAACGCTTTAGGACGAAATCCTCTGCTGACAGGCACAGGGAATAATTCTTCCGACCCGGTCGGGGTTAAAACTGTAACAGCCAGAACGGCGGGAGTGGGACGACAGACCGGTCAAACGGGACAGCCCGGTCAGCCTGGTCAAGCGGCTCAAAACGGTCAAGCGGGACAGAAGTCAGACACCCAATACAATCCGCTCATGGAGCCGCCAGAAGTTCCGCCAATCCCGGGACAGCAAGGAGGTCAGACGGCGATGTTGCAGAATTCCGGTTCTCGTCCTGTTACAGGACAGATGGGAATGGCGTATACGGACAGTTCCGGAAAACCGCAGGTGGCGGCGAAAGTCAACGTTGATCCGGCGGAATTTGTAAAGAAGGACAACGAACACGAAAAACATCAGCGCAGCTTGGCGAAACGACTGGGACCCAATTGGGCGGTTCCAGAACTGAAAACTCGCGCTCTTTCGATTTCGCGCGCCGTTCGCGTTGACGTCGAGCCGGACTGCTTTGTCGTCTATCCTGCCATGACGTCTGAAAAACCGATTCGACTGCCGATTTATGGAGAGGTTTCAGACGCGGTTGTCGAAGGATTGATCCGAACCGTTCGCGGTCAGACGTCGGCGTGGGGCGATCCCGGAATGAATTCCTATTGGAAACCGTATTTGAAGCTGTCCACGAAACCCGGAGCCGAACCGCGCGTTCAAGAACTCCGTTCCGCTTTGTCCAACAGCGGAATTGAAATTGAAGAGGCAACAAATGGAAGGCGGTAATGGAGCGACCAACGGGAGCGGAATTACGCATTCGCCGTCAGGCGAACCTAAAAACTCCCTACTCCCCATTCCCCATTCCCCATTCCCTATTTCCTAAATATATGTATAGAAGCAACAAACCCAATACTGAAGACGATTCTCTCGGCGCAGGGCAGGATTCCTTCCTTGACGTCGTGGCGAATATTGTCGGTATATTAATTATTCTGACAGCGCTGGTTGGCGCGCGAGTTCAGCATGTAATCGCTCATCCGGAAATTGCCAACGCAGCAGAGCCGGTCAACGGGAACGAAGCTGACAGCCCCGCGGTTGAACAGACGGATTCCCCTGTCGTAGATGAAGAGCTTTTAGCTCGCAACTCGCAGCTTGATAAACAGCTTGAGCAGTCCGCTTCTGAGGCGTCGTCGTTGGAATCGCACGCTATCGAGACCAAAAAGACAATCGCTTTGGTTGAAGCGCAAGCCGAGGCGTTAAATCGAACCCGGCAGGATATTGCTTATTCAACGGCGGCGGCGAAAAAAGAAGTCGAAGCAAAACGGGAAAAGCTATCCGAAGCCGAAAAAGAGAAGTTTGATCTACAGCAAAAAATCGCTGAAAAGAATGCTGCAATAGAAGAACTGGAAAAGAGCATCGGGTACGAGATGTCCCAGAAAAAGCCGGACGTGAAAAAGCTCGAGTGCTATCCTACTGCTATCAGCAAACAGGTGGACAAGAGCGAGGTCTGGATTCAGCTCAAAAAAGGACGCGTCGCCTGTATTCCGTCGGAAAAGCTCATTGACTCGTTCAAACAGGTTGTCATGTCGCCGGGCAATACCAAGACGATGTGGGACGGAGGTAAAGTAACCGCGACCGTCGGTCCGTTTGACGGCTTTTTCCTCGAGGGCGCTGCGTGGAAAGAGAATACCAACGCGTCCGTCGACGTCAGGTTTATTCCGGTTTCTGAAGAAGTGGGCGAGACGGTCGACGAGGCGATGGAAAGCATGGAGTCTTCGTTCCAAAAGCTGCTTCGGAAGAGCAATCCCGCCTCGACGGTTATTACCGTCTGGGTTTATGAAGACAGTTTCGTCCCGTTCCAGGAGATCGAAAAGTATCTGTACGATTCTGGGTACCGCGTCGCCGCCCGACCGCTTCCCAACGGCGTCCCGATTGGCGCCGGCCCCAACGGCTCGCGTTCCGCGGCGCAGTAACGGCGAGGCGCCGCTCCCAATCCGCGCTTCCGCGGTGCGATGGCGCACACCCAATCCGCGCTACCGCGCGAGACGTATTATATCCGCTCCCGTTGGTCGCTTGCGTAGTTCGTTTACTTTGTCGCTTGAAAGCTTGAACAAAAAAACGGCAGACTGTAAATAGCCTGCCGCTATCAATTTTTTTGTTACGAAATCGTCGTTATTTTGTACCGTCCGGGTATTCGTTTGTATCGGGATCTTTCCAATCCGTCGTCCATTTAACCATATTGACGCAGTTGTCTGCAATGACGGCTGCTCCGTCGTCTTTGGCGGACATGTACTGATAAATCGTGGGGACGATCAGTTCATTGACGAACTTGACGCTGCCGTCGGCAAACCCGGCGTTGCAGCCTCCCGGATGGAATGAATACGGCGTGTTAGCCGTGTTGGTAATGTTGAGTATGCGCCCAGCAACATTGGCGGTTCCGTTGATGGAGCCGAATTTCTTCCAGCCGTAGCCGGATTCTGCTGCGCCTTCCGGTTTGTTGGAGTTGCCGTCTGTAACCCAGAACCAGGCTGTCAAACCAGAGGCAGTAAAGTTTCCGCCGGGGGTGGAGCAACCGGAAATCCAGGAGAATTTTGACGTCTCGTCTGCAGCCATCGTTCCGGTTTTCTTGCCAAGCCAGTAGTAGTTGGGCAAGCCAGACAATTCATGGTAGTTGATTGTATTAGACGTACCGTCGGTATAGGAATCCAGCGGCACCAAACCGTTGGTTGCGCCTTCCAAAGCCGGCGTGTACTTTTTGCCGTCGTTGGCGATGATGCATTTATGGTAGGTGATGTAGTCGGAAACGCCGCCGGTGTACGTTGTCGAACTGGCTGCAGAGTTGCCCTGTCCGGTGTTGACGTTGACAACGCGGTTTTTGCCGGGCGCAGACGGGCAGGTCAAACACGGCGGAGGCGTCAGGCGGAATCGCTGGTTGACGTCGTCGTAGATGGGTTTGTCTGCATGATACAGATTCTTGACGGTTGCCGCTTCCAAATACGGAAGCAGACGGACGAAGTTGGGTTCTGACGATTCTGTCGTACCCGTATGGTTGGCGGGGAATCCTCCCATTGCCTGTTCGAAGTTCGCCATTGCCAACCCGATCTGTTTGAGGTTGTTGGTGCAGTTTGTTCGCTGGGCGGCGGAGCGCGCCTGATTCACGGCGGGAAGCGTTAACGCTGCGATAATGCCGATGATAATAATAACGACCAGCAATTCTATCAATGTAAAACCGTGTCTTTTCATGGAAGTTTGTATCCTTTCAAATTGTAATGTAAGTGCGTAGTGCATAGTGAGAGGAGCGCCTTGCGTAAACTCCTCACTCCTCACTCCTAATTCCTAACTGTTAAATCATTTGAGTATTCAAAAAACTACTTTGGAACCGTTCCGTCCGGATATTTGCCTGTGTTCGGATCGACAAAGGATTCGTCGAAACAGGTCAAAGAGAGGTCTTCGGGGGTTACGTTTTCTTTTCCGTTGCTGGTATTGAGAGCCAGAACGACCCAGGGGAGCGCCTGTTCTGAAATGAATCGTACGGAACCGTCCATAAACAGAGCGTGAGAACCGTGGGAGTGAAAACTGTAAATCCCGTTATTGGAAACGTTAATCACCCGATCGAAGCCGGGTTCCAGGGAGTTCTTTGCAAAGCCGGCGAGATGGGTTGACGGACCTGCGCCCCAAAGAGAACGCCAGGATTCGTCTACCATTTGACCGGACTGCTTTTTATTGCCAATCCATAAATCGGGACGTCCGCACTGCTCGTTTAAAACGATTGTGTTGGACAAACCGTCTGGAATGAAGTACGAACCGCAGCCTTTGCCGCATTCCTGCAAGGCGTTTTTATATGTAACGCCGTCCGTCATCTGGATTCCTCCGTAATGAACGAAATAGTCTGATGAAATCCCGGAAACCGGCGTGGAGAGCGGTTTGTTGTTCATGTCTTTTTCCGCTGTCATGGTTCGATAGACGGTGGGCGTTTGAGGACAATTCAACAACGGCAGGCGTTTGTGAAGCAGACGCTTGTTCTGGTTGTCGAAATAATTGTACTGGACGTCCCAATCGTCGCTGAAATTGCCAGCGTCCAGAAAAGGCAACAAGTCCGTTACCCAGCCGCGCTGAGCTGGATAGCGAGAAACGCTTGCCGGATAGCCGCCCATTTCTCCAGCGTACATCGTAAATGCCAAGCCGAGCTGTCGCTGATTGTTTTGGCATTGAGTTCGTCGCGCCGCTGAACGCATGGACTGAACCGCCGGAACGGTGATGCCTGCCAAAATGGCAATTATCCCAATAACGACCAGCAGTTCAACAAGCGTAAACGCTCTGCGAATCGAATTGTTTGTGTTGGAGTTCATGTCAGTATTTATTGATGTAATAAATTACGCGATTTAAATAAATACGCCAAAAAATGAAGATTGACTGCGCGTCTTAAGAACGGCATGTCAAATCAACAGTCAAAATAAAGACTGAACTCAAATTAAAAGAACGACGGTTTGAATAATCTGGACGTACCCTGCCTGACGCGGCTGAACGAGGCGTCGGTACGGTTTATTAAAAGATGACGTTGATTGATAGACGTTATTTTGATTAGCCGCATTCACCCCTGTCGCTGACGGCGCGGAAACAGCGTAGACGTCCGTTGACCGCGGCTGAACGGGAGCCGGTTCAGACGGAATGTCGTTCATCGGGAACGAAGGAACAGCGTCCCAATTTGCCAGGACTTCCAACTCTTCAGACGTCAGAGCGAGGTCGCCCAGCAAAGACAATCGCTGCGTTTCCAGATCGGGCAGCGCGAATTCGTTTTGAGTTAAAAACTCGGCGGCTTCTTGCGGCAATCCCTCTGTAATTGTCGCCAGAGCGCAGTGAATGGCTTCGTCGCCGGCGAACGCCTTTTGACTGCGTCCGTTTTGACCCAACAGCTTGAGAATGCGATGAACGTAGGCGGTTTCTATGTGGAGGCGATAGCCGTCTTCGTCGTAGACCTGACCGTCTTCAGACAACGTCTGCGACAGCTGGTACGCCTTCGCGCGAATGTACGGGTCAGACGCTGGCAGCCCGAAGTCCAGCAAGCCTTCGACGACGAAAGCCGTCGGGACGATGTCGCCCTGCTCTGCCTTGACGCTTGCCAGATATTCTTCCGCCCGAGAGAGTAGCTTTGTACGGATTTTATCTCTTGTCTGCTGAGCCTGAATGCACTTAACGTACTGCTGGATTTCGCGTTCTATGCGAGCGGCGTTTTCATGCGCTTCGGGAGAATACAGCCCCATCGCCGCAACCGGATTGTTGGGCGCGAACACGTACTCTTCCGCCTGACGGGCAGCGCCTTGCGCCGTCGCCATGGCGAACAAACAGCAGAGGAAAACAAAAATCCTTTTTAACATACTAATATATAGACGTTTATATTATAGTTCATAATAGGATTTTTTCAAGAGAAAGAGTCTTTTTTTCTTAAATTTTTTTCTATTTTGTTCCAAAAGAGCAAAAGCTATTAGCTTTTAGCTCCTAGCCGTTAGCTTGGAATTTTGTAGTTCTTAGCTTTAATATTTAAAGCCAAAAACTGAAATAACAAAGCTAGCAGCTAGGAGCTAGGAACTAGAAGATTATTCAGGCTTTTTCATTCTGTCCGCCTGCGGGACGTAGGAGTCGAGCTTCTTTTCCGCATAAATGGGCGCGAATCGGGTCAATCTCTGGCGGCCGTCGATCATCGGCAGCGTCAGCATCTCCTGACCGACCAGCGGCTTGCAGTACTTGACGAAATCGTCGGTAACGTCGCAGCCGTCCGCGGTAATCCATTCTTTGGGGAACGTGCGTTCGCTGTTGGCGACCAGCTGAAGCGGGACTTTGTCGTACGTAACCGAGTACGCTGTACTTGCGGAGCGGAGAATGGTTGACATGAATCCGCCCTGCCCTGTCGCCGCCAGCTCGCACGCCTTCTGACCGGCGGCGTAGGCTTCGTCCAGGTCGACAATCGAGGCGTACGCCATCGAACTGCGCTGGTCTGTGCCGGGCACGTTTCCGCGGGCGGAGCCTTTAACCGCCAAGCCGCGTTCATTGAGGTAGTTGACGACTTTCTGACAAACGGTCATTTTGCTGGCTGAGAAAGTCGCGTGACCAAAGGAATCCTTGAGAATTCCGAGGTCGCCGACGTCGAACCCTTCGCTGATAACGACGATGCACCGACCGCACTGACGCAGCTTCTCGTTGACCTGATCGTACATCTGCTCTAAAGAACAGGGGCTTTCAGCAACGTAGATCAACAGCGGCATTTCGCGATTCGGGTCTGCCAGACGCGCCGCGGCGGGAATGTACCCAATTTTGCGTCCCATCGCCTGCATGACCAGAACCGGGTCTGCCGGGCAAGAGCCTTTGTTCTCTTCGTTGGCGTATTGGACGGCGTGCATCCAGTACTTGGCGACGGAGCCGTATCCGGGCGTGTGGTCGATGAGCTTGAATTCGCTGTCGCCGACGTCGTTGTCGATGGTCTTCGGCACGCCGACCGCCTGGACGTCCAAGCCTTTTTTCGCCGCCATTTCGGCAATTTTATGCGCCGTATCCATCGAGTCGTTTCCGCCGTTATAGAGGAAATACCCAACGTTATGGGCGGCAAAGACGTCGACGATTCTGTCGTAGTCTTCGTTTTGCCAGGATTTGATTTTATATCGACACGTTCCAATTGACCCGGCAACGGGCGTGTATCGCAGCAGGGCGATTTCTTCCGCCGACTGCGCCGTC
>JAFSMW010000138.1 GCA_017447745.1 Thermoguttaceae bacterium | reverse complement strand
TTATGAGGGGAAAACCTTTTTTGAAAAAAAGGTTCTTCCCCTCAAACTCCCCTTTCCAAAAAACTTTAGTAAGGGGAGAAAATATAGTATTAGCAATAATCAAAGCGACCAACGGGAGCGATTATAATACGTCTCGCGCGGTAGCGCGGACTGGGAGCGGCGCCTCGCCGCCGGCGAAAATCCGTCTAATCCGTAAAATCCGTGTGCGGACTGACCCGCTCACAATCAACGAACTATTTCACCGGTATCACAATAAACGTCACGGAGTGGGGCGCGATCGCAACTTTCCCGTTTTTGACTTCAACAGTCGTCTTCTGCGGGACGACGCGATTTTCCGCGCCGACGTCGTTAAAGTCGTCGGGAGAGGAGCCGCTCAAGACGGTTGCTTCGAGTTCCGACGGGAAGCCTTTAATCCCGGAAATGAAGTCCAGCTTGACTTCCGCCGCATTCTTCGGGTCTTTGTTGACAACCGCCAGAACGTACCGCGTCTTGTCGTCGTTGACGCTCAAAGCACCGTCGAGTTTCGGCGTTTGCTGATTGTTCCACAGCAGCGGTTCGGAATTGATATCAATCGGAACAACGTTCTTTTCCAGCAAGTTGACGTACATCCAGAAAACGTGGTACATCGTTCTCTTGACAATCCCTTCCGGATAGACGTACAGCGCGCCGCGGGTGTTGACAATCGGCGAGAAGCACGCGATTTTGACGTCGTCACAATGCCGCAGGCAGGAGTTGAGGAAACAGGCGGAAAAGACCGCGTCCGCCATCGTATAGGTGGAGTTAATGTCGTTTTTGTCACGCGCCTGAACGTCCATGTGCGGATGAACAGCGCCGATTCCGGGATGATGCCAGCCGCGAAGGTTCCATTCGTCAAAGGCGATAAAAACGCGTCCGCGCATTTTCGTCTTGTCCAAAACGGCGATCGTGCGGAGAATGGACGATTCCGGCCGCTGGGTTCTCATCATGCAGTCCATATACGGCGACGGGTTGTTATTATAAGCCAGACTGTCCCAGTACCCGTGAATGGACACGTAGTCCAGCATGTACCCGGCTTTTTCCAGCAGCGGCAGCGTCCAGTTCTCGTTGGGCAGCGCGGCGGCAAAGAGTTTAATGTCAGGGTCGGTATTGAGCATGAGTTTGCCGGATTCCCGAACGAAGTCGCCCCACTCGCCGACGGTTTTGGCGCCCATTTCGTGACGTCCCCAGTTCTCGTTGCCGACGCTCCAGTATTTGACGTTGAACGGCTCTTTGAACCCGTGCGCCTGACGAAGCCTGCCGAATTCCCCAACGTTGAGGTTGCAGTACTCGACCCAGTCGCTCATCTCTTCCGGCGTTCCCGTCCCGGCGTTTGTGCAGATGTACGGTTCCGCGCCGATTAGGCGGCACCACTGAACATACTCTGCCGTTCCAAACGTGTTCGGCTCTTCAACGTGCCACGCCTTGTCCCACGCCGGCTGACGGTTCGGGCCGACGCCCTTCTTCCAATGGTAGGCGGAAACAAAGCAGCCGCCGGGCCATCGGACGATCGGGACTTTGATTTCCCGCAGAGCCGCGACAACGTCTTTTCGGAACCCCTTTTCGTCCGACAGCGGAGAGCCGGGTTCAAAAATCCCGCCGTAAACCTGACGATGAAAATGCTCGATGAAATGCCCGAAAATCATGGGGTCGTACGTCTTCGGGGCGGAATCCTTAACGACGGAAATGACGTTAGCTGTGAGATCCGGCGCTGCGTCCGTTTGACAGATGTAGTCGACTTTGATGTGCCCCCAGTTGACTTTGCTTTTATTGTCGAAAATGACAATCTTGGCGGGCTTGCCCTGATATTGCGTCACATCCCAGAATCGGAGCTTGAGTCCTTCGTCGCCCTGACGCGGAACGTTGTACAAGCCGGTCTGCTCGGCAACCTTGTTTCCGTCAACGTAAAGAGCGATTCCCGTTTCGCCGGGGAAATTCCCGCCGCCGATTAAAAACGTGATGTACTTCCGTTCAATTTTGAATTCCGGGGACGTCAGCGTTCCGGTCCCGTTGTCGCTCTCGACGCTGGCAAGCGTATTGATCAGCTTCTGACCGTGAAAGCCGTAGACCGCGCCCATCCCGCCGGTATACAAAGCGTCCGCGCTGCGAAGTTGAAACGCGTTCCCTTCCGCGCTCCAGCCGTCGAAATTGTCACTCTCGAAATCCGCGATAACAATATCCGGCTTTTGCGCCTCGGTTCCTTGAGCGGCAAGATTCGAAATCCCCGCCGCTGTCAACGCTGCAACCAAGACGAATAACGATAAAATTCTGTTCATGTGTTATGCTCCTTTCCTGATAAATGAACTGTTTGTCTTTAATCATTTATCAATTATTATACCGGGTCGAAAATCGTTTGTCAAGACGGCGGCGCCCACTCCCAAACCGCCGAACCGTCGCCCCTTGACAATGCATTGGCTCAATATATAATCAAAATCTGTTCAATTCGGCAATCGGGCGCCCTGCTCTGGCGCAGCGCGCTGAAAGAATCAATAATCAGGGAGAGCAAGCTGCTATGGAAATCATCTCCGCGCAAGCGGCAATTGAGAAATATGTTAAAAGCGGGGCGACCGTTGCTGTCGAAGGGTTTATCGGGCTGATGAAGCCGGAAGAGCTGATTATCGCTCTGCACGACAGGTTTCTTCAGACCGGCAAGCCGCGAGACTTGACGATCGTGCATTGCGCCGGTCAGGGAGACGGGACGTCGCCGGGCTGCGGAATCAACCGGCTGGCTCTGGAAGGGCTGGTCAGTCGAATTATCGCCAGTCATTTTGCCATGGCGCCCGACATGCAGCGGCTTATTCTGGAAAACAAAATCGCCGGGTACAACCTCCCGCAAGGCGTGATTTCGCACCTGTACCGCGACATCGCTCAGGGCTTGCCGGGCAACGTTACTCACGTTGGGCTGGGAACGTTTGTCGACCCGGAACTACAAGGCGGAAAGCTCAACGAAAAAGCCTGTCAGGCGGGCGAGCTTGTCGAACGAATCGCCATTGACGGCAAGCCGTATCTGCTCTACAGGGCTTTTCCCATCGACATCGTTTTTCTGCGCGCGACGTCCTGTGACGCCAAAGGAAACTGCTCGATGGAACGCGAGCCGGTAACTCTGGAAGTAACGGCTATGGCGCAAGCCGCCAAAAATTCCGGCGGGAAAGTTCTCGTTCAGGTCGAACGCGTTTCCGACGCTCCGCTCGACCCTCGCAGCGTGAAAATCCCGGGCTGTCTGGTCGACGCGGTCGTCGTCGCCAAGCCGGAAAATCACCGCATGACAAACGACTTCGATTTCAATCCGGCGTTTATTGGAAGCGCCGCTCGCAACTTAAAAGGCAGTAGGCAAGAGGCAGTAGGCAGTAGACAAAACTCTCGCAACTCGCAACTCGCAACTCGCAACTCATTTGACGTTCGCCGATTTATCGCGCAACGCGCGGCAAAAGAACTCGTTCCCGGCGCTGTTGTCAATTTGGGAATTGGGATGCCGGAAGAGATTTCCGCCGTCGCGGCTGAAGAGGGGATTTCCGACCTTGTCCTGACAACGGAGTCCGGCACGATTGGCGGCTATCCCGCCTCGGGCGGCTCGTTTGGCGCAGCGGCGTTTCCAAACTGCATTCTTACCCAGCCGGAGCAGTTTGACTTCTACGACGGCGGCGGGCTGGACATCGCGTTTTTGGGAATGGCGCAGCTTGACAGGTTCGGCAACGTCAACGTGAGCAAGTTTTCATCTAAACTCGCCGGCTGCGGAGGGTTTATCAACATCACGCAAAACGCGAAACGCGTTGTCTTCTGCGGGACGTTTACCTCCGGCGGTTTGAAAGTCGAATTCCAGTACGGGCAATTAAAAATTCTTCAGGAAGGCAAGATCAAAAAATTCGTCCGCGACGTCGAGCAGATTACCTTTAGCGGCCGCCGCGCTGCGGAAACGAAACAGGACGTTATGTATATTACCGAAAGAGCGACTTTCCGTCTTATTGACGGCGTTGTAACGCTGACGGAACTCGCCCCCGGCGTCGACCTCGACCGCGACGTGTTGTCGCTGATCGAGTTCCCAGTAAGAGTGGCGTTAAAGTAGCCTACGTTTTTCAATTACTTTCGTTTCCGCCAGAACAGCAGTCCAGCCGCGCCAAGCGCTAACAGCGCCCACGTTGACGGTTCAGGAACGCCAGAACCGGGTTCGGAAGAAGCTGCCGCAACGAGATACAAGCCGTCGCCTCTGCCTTCCAGACCGAACAGGGTTGTATAATTGTTCAGCCATGCCGAGTAATCGCCAGGCTCGAATCCGTCGTCTGCAACCAGTCGATACTCTTTCTCGTCTAAAGACTCCGCCCAAGCTTGAGCGTCCTCGTTCTCGAAGTACAGCTCAATCATGGATCTGCCAGCGGTAAACGAATTGTTGTCGCCGAGTATGTTCAAAACGTCGTATGAGTCGCTGCCATAGGGGTCGAATTCAAACAGAGCCTTCCCGTTTATAACAGAGACGTTTCCGGTAACGTTCAGCGTTCCGACCGAGTTGCCCGGGGAAAGAATTCCGCCGTCGACAACGATATCGCCTTCAAAGAATCCTTTGTAGTCCAATCTGCCGGAATTGACAGCAAACGAATCGGCTTTGACGGAACCGTCGGCGTTTTCGTTATTGAACCTTAAAACGCCGTTTCCGGACTTGACAATCTTGCCTGTTCCGGAAATCGCGTTGTTGTTGGTAACGTTAACCTGTTTGGGATCTTCCTCGGCGGTAACGTAAAAATTCAACGTACCGTCGGCAGCGATAGCAACTGTACCAGCGCCGGTCGTACCAGCCCCGGCAAGAGTCAGCGTCCCTTCGGAAATCGTCGTTCCCTTGCTGTATGTATTGGCAGCGTTGAGAACCAGCTCGCCTGCGCCCTGTTTAACCAACGGAACGTAGTTTCCGTCAATTACTGACGAAATTGTTAGAACCGCGTCTTCTTCGTTTTCTTTGACGACGTTAATCTTTCCGCCGCCGTTACCAGGCGTGCTGCCGTACTGACGAAGCGTGATTCTGTTCACGGAAATCTCGTTGTCCGTTCCGCCTAAAACGTTGATAGCGTTGTCGAATATGTAGTTGCCAAAAGAATCGCTGCCTTGAGCGTCCGGATCGGCGGTAATATAGCCGCCGTTCATATTGACAGCCGCGCCAACGGTTATGTGAGCGGCTTGTTCAGGCGTCGCGTCGTTGTACAGCGTTCCGCCGTTTTGAAGGTTGACTGTTCCAACGGTGTCTCCAGAAAATCCCAAAATATCGCCGTGACCAGCGAGGATGGACGTTTCCCCGTCAACGGTTACAGCGCTGCCCGGCGCCAGCGTTCCTTTTTGCCCCTGTTTGGTCAGTGTGAGTTTGCCAGCGTTGACAAAGACGCCAGTTGTTAACGTATTCTCGCCGGAAAGAACCAGCTCGCCTTCGCCCGATTTGACCAACGGAACGCCCTCCGCGCGAATTATAGAGGAAACCGTCAGTTTGGCGCCGTCAGCAACGGTAATCTTTCCGCCGCCGTTTCCAGGCGTGTCTCCATACTGACGAAGCGTAATCTTACTGACGTTAATCTCGTTGTCCGTCCCGCCCAAAACATTGATGGCGTTGTCGAAGACGTAATTGCCATACGTGCCGTGACCGCCAGCGTTCTCAAGGGCGGAAATCGTTCCGCTGTTCATATTGATTACAGCGCCAACGGTAATGTGTTGATTGTCAGAATCGTTGTACAGCGTTGCGCCGTTTTGAAGGTTGACGGTTCCAACAGTCGATCCAGAATATCCCAATATGTCGCCGTGCCCAGCCAGAACAGATGTGGAGCCGTCTACGGTTACTGTACTTCCGGTTGCCAGCGTTCCTTTTTCTCCGGTTTTTGTCAGCGTGAGCGTACCAGCGTTGACCGTCGTTCCGCCGGTATAGGAACTGTCGCCAGACATCGTTACCGTTCCAGTTCCTGTCTTGACAACAGACCCGGTTCCGGAAATGGCGCTGGGGATTGTAACATCGTTATCTTGAGCGAATTCAATCAATGCGTCGTTGACAACCGCGCCGGTTCCAAGAGTTCCAGAGTTTTTCAACGTAATCTTTCCATCGGAAACGGTCGTTCCTCTGCTGTACGTATTGGTTTCAGATAAAACCAGCTCGCCTTTTCCTAACTTAACCAGCGGGACGTCGCCGCCTGCAATAATTGAGGAAACAGTCAGCTTGGCGTTTTCATTAACGGTGAATTTTCCACCTCCGTCGCCAGGCGTGCCGCCGAACTGACGCAGCGTGATTAGATTAGCCGAAATCTCGTTGTCCGTCCCGCCTGTAACGTTGATGGCGTTGTCGAAAACGAAGTTGCCGTAATTGGTTCCCGCAGCGTTTTCATCAACGGTAATAAAACCGTGATTCATATTGACAGCTGCTCCAACGGTAACGTGAGCGTCAGTAGAATCGTTGTACAGCGTTCCGCCGTTTTGAAGGTTGACCGTCCCGACGGTTTTTGATCCGTAGCCCAAAATATCGCCGTGACCAGCCAGAACAGACGTTGAGCCGTCAACAGTAACAGTACTGCCCGTTGCGAGCGTTCCCTTCTCTCCGACCTTTTCCAACGTCAGCGTTCCGCCATAGAC
>JAFSMW010000011.1 GCA_017447745.1 Thermoguttaceae bacterium | reverse complement strand
TACTCGGCAAAGGAAATGACGTTTTTCGTCCAAAGAATGTTGCGTTCAATCGACTTGTGGGGGGAATCGGCGGCAGCGCGCCCCTGATTGGTCAGCGCGGCGTCGTAAATCTGATAGACCAGGTTTCCAACGATTTTCATGTCTTCGGCGCAGTTCCAGAATTCAATTCCGTTTCCAAAGCGAACGGGTTTTCCGCTCTCTGTTGTGAACTGATGTCCGCCGCCGATAAACGAAACGCGGCAGTTCTGAATCGTAATCCGCTTGACAGAGCCGCCGCCGATGCCGTGTGCTGCAGCGTAGGCAATAGCCAGATTCTCGTAAACGATATCGTGACAACCGCCCTGGTCGATTGCGTGCTTGCGGAGAGCCATTTCAAACATCGGGCAGTCCGCCGTCGGGTTGCCCTGGTGGTAAATGTAAACGCGGTGATTGTCCGGGTTGTAGTAGTAATCGTGCGGCTGTTTGAGGTTGTCCAGCGACCACTTTTTCACGCCGCAAAGCAGATGGTCGGAGTTGAGTTCTTTCCCGTACGAGTCGGTAATGGCAAAGATGATGTTCCCGACGTCGCAAGGAAAATAGAGCGGGTCGGACGGGTCGACTTCTTTGCTGACCCAAATGCTGGGCTGGATTTCCGTCCACAGCGACGGGTCGGAATAGTCTTTGGAATTGTAGAACCGCGGCAGCTGGGCGGAGTCGAGCAGTTTGCGGCGTTCTTCGGCAGAGAGCTTATCCGTGTGTTTGAGCTTCTCGTCTGTTACGCCGTATGCTCCGTAGTAAATGGGCTGACCTGGTTCGCCGCTATGCGGTTTGAACGTCCCGCGCCACAGTCCAGTTGACTTGAACAGAACCCGGTCGCCGGGCTGGAATGGAAACGCGTTAACTTTCGCGAGTGTCTGAAACGCCGTCGATTCCGACAACCCGTCGTTGGAATCCGAGCCGGACTCGCTGTCAACATAATACGTCGCCGCCTGAGCGGGGCCGACCATCGCTAAGGTCAGAATAACGACCAAATAAAACGGGAAAAATCGTTTCATGTCAAACTCCTTTTGAGATAAAATAAATTATAAACAAAAGGGATTAGACATTCGTTAGTCTAATCCCTACTGCCTACTGCCTATTGCCTACTGCCTTAAACTTACATAAAGTTTCGCGGCGGTTCGGAATTGTCAACAACCTTGCGCGAGAATGTTCTTTGGAACCATTCTCGCGTACTCTGGCAGATAGCGTACAGCGGCGGAATAAATGCGATGCCGACAACCGTCGCCAAAAGCATTCCGGCGAAGGTGGTAACGCCAATGGCTCGACGGCTTGCCGCGCCGGCGCCGGCGGCGACAACCAACGGCAAAACGCCCAAAATAAACGACCAGGCGGTCATCAAAACGGCGCGGAATCGCATGCCTGCGGCGGTAATGGCGGATTCGTAAACCGACTTCCCGCTGGCGCGCTGTTCTTTGGCAAACTCAACCATCAAAATGGCGTTTTTACTTGCCAAGCCGAGCAACATGACCAACCCCAGCTGGGCGTAAATACTCAACGGGTATCTCCAAATCATCAACCCGATAAGAGCGCCCAAAGTCGCAACGGCGGTTGACATCATAACCGGAATTGGGATTGTCCACGATTCGTACTGGGCGACAAGGAACAGGTATCCGAAGGTCAGAGCCAGGGCGATTAACAGCCCAATCTTTCCCTGGTTTTGTCGTTCCTGATAGCTCATGTCGACGTATTCAATATGATAGCCGCTTGGGAGCGGGAACGCGTCCAGTTCCGCCATGAGTTCGCCGGTGCTCTTGCCGGGCAAAACTTTTGTATTGAAGTCAGCGCACATCTGCTGATTGAATCGCAGAATTCGCTGCGGACCGACGGTGTATTTAACCGTACCCAGCGAGCTGAACGGAATCGACTCGCCCCGGACGTTTGAAACGTTGAGGTTGTTGATGTCGTCCAGAATGGAGCGTTCGTTTCCAACGGACTGAATCTGAACTTTGAACGTGTACCCGCCAATATTGAAGTCGTTGACGTAATACGACGCCAGCTTGGACTGCAGCGTTGAGAACAGGTTTGAAATTGGCACTCCGAGCATTTCTGCCTTGACGCGGTCAATTTCCAGCGTCAGCTGCGGCGTATCGGCGTTATAGGTCGATTGTCCGTACATGCAGGAGGGGAACAATTCTTTGTTGTTGATTGCGCCTGTGAACTTTTTTGCCTCCAGGGACAAGTCAGAGGAAGTAATATTACTTCCGGATGAACACAAGTTGAATGTAACGCCGCCGGCAATTCCCAACCCCATAATCGGAGGCGGGACAAACGCCATGCCTTTGGCTTCAGAAATCTGATTTATTTCGTTTTGAATCTTTCCCTGGATAGCTTCCACCGCCAAATCCGGCGTTTTACGCTGACTCCAGTCTTTCAAACTGACGATAGCCAAGGCGAGGTTTTCGCCCTGACCAGCCATGAAACTGAACCCGCAAACGGAAATGATGTTATTTACGCCGTCAATGGCGCTGACGCGCTGCTGGAATTCGTTCATAACTCTTTCCGTTCGCGCCAAAGAGGATCCGGGAGGAAGCTCAACGTGACACAAAACCGCGCCTTTGTCTTCTTCGGGCAAAAGCGAGGATTGCGTGTGAGTGAAGAAAAAGTAATTCAAATACAGCACGCCGCCAAACAGAAGCGCCGCCAGCCACAGGTTTTTCGTCAAAACGCCTGAAACAGCAAGGAACACGTTCTTAAACTGATTCAGGAAGAAGTTAAACGGTGCGAAAAAGAACAACGGTTTGCCCTGTTTGTGAAGAATCAGAACGCATAACGCCGGAGAGAGCGTTAACGCGTTGACGGTTGACAAACACAAAGCAATACACATTGTAACGGCGAACTGAATATAAATCTGCCCAACCATGCCTCCGTAGAAGCAAATCGGGACGTAAATCGCCAGCGTAACGAGCGTCGTAGCGATAACCGGGCCGGTAATTTCGTTCATGGCTTGAATCGTGCCCTCGTACGGGGATTCGCCCCGGTCAAGGTGCGTCATGACGTTTTCGACAACGACGATTGCGTCGTCGACCAACGAGCCGATAACCAGAATCAAGCCGAACATGGTCAGCGTATTGATGCTGAAATTCAACGCCAAAAGGAACGGGAACGTTCCCAGCAAGGAGACGGGAATGGCGATCGCCGGAATAATGGTTGCGCGCCAGTTCTGAAGGAACAGGTATGTAACAATGACAACCAGCGCCAAAGCGACAACCAACGTTGTAACGATTTCTTCCAACGAAATTATAATGAACTTTGTCGGGTCGTATTCCTGGAAATAATGGACGCCGTCTGGAAAACGAACGCTCAATTCTTGCAGTCTGTTACGAATTCCGGTAATCGTATCCAGAGCGTTGGCTTTATCGAGACGGAAGACCGCCATGGCAACGGACGGTTTGCCGTTGGTCCTGGCAGAAGACGAATAGCCTTCAGAACCCAACTCAACTTCAGCAATGTCGCCCAGACGAATGACGTTGCCTTTTCCGTCTGATCGAATGATGATGTTATTGTATTCTTCCGGGTCGTTAAGACGTCCATGAACGTTGATTTTATACTGCATCATGTCGTTGGAACGTTCAACGCCGACGGAACCGGCAGCCGCCTGCTGGTTTTGACTCATAATCGCCTGGGACACTTCCTGGGGCGAAACGCCAATGGCGGACATGCGAAGCGAGTCCAGCCAGATTCGCATACTGTAGTCGTCTTGAGTAAACACCTGAACGAAACTGACGCCTTCAACGCGGGCGATTTCATCTTTGACGTTCATCTTGACGTAGTTTGCCAGTTCGCGCAAGCTCATTTTGTCCGTATCGGCAGTAAACGAGAACATGCCTAAAACGTCGGTTGACTGCTTTGTTGTAACAATACCGCGGGTTCGAACTTCCTGCGGCAAAACGGGTTCTGCCAGCTTAACGGCGTTTTGAACGTTGACCTGCGCCATGTCGGAGTTTGTGCCGTAGTGGAACGTCAGTTTCAGTTCATACGAACCGCTGTTGGTTGACGTGGACGAGTAGTAAAGCAGGTTTTCGACGCTGTTGACCTGAGCTTCAATCGGCGCGGCGACAGTGTCTGCAATAACTTCCGAACTGGCGCCGACGTAAGTGGCTCGAACCATTACCTGCGGCGGAGCAATTTCCGGGTATTCTGCAATCGGAATGTTGGGAATAGCCAAACATCCTGCCAAAACCATCAAAATACTAATGACGATGGCAAACTTCGGACGGTTAATAAAGAATTTTGAAATCATTTATTTCGCGCCTCCGTTCGCAGCAGGAGCCAATTTGACAGCGGGCGCCGCCATGGAGGGCGCTGACGCTGAATTCTTCCAGTCCGGCGTAATCGGGACGGGCTGAATCTTGCCGTCCGGACCGGGAACCATCATAATTTTATGCGTGCCTTCGGAAACGACGGTTTCTCCAGCTTTAACGCCAGAGTTAATGACCTGCCAGCCGTTGTCAATCGGTCCCAGTTCAACGCGGCGTTTTTCAACCATATTTTTTGGACCGACGACGTAAATGGTATGCGTTGTACCGTCAAACATAACGGCGGAAACCGGAACGGCAGGGCGAAGCTGATCTTCCTCTTTGGACAGATATATCGTTGCAACGCCGCCCGGACGCAGGATTTCCTTGCTATTTTTGAACGTCGTCCAAACGTAAAGCGTGTTGGTTGTAGCTTGCAGCTGGTTGTCGATAAAGGAGATTTCGCCCTCTTCGTCGTACATCTGTCCGTTCGCCAGTTCAATCTTGATTTTGGCTTTTTGCTTTAAAGCGTCCAGATTTCCAAACAGCGTTGTAAAGTCGCGTTCAGAAATGGAGAATCGGAAGTAAATCGGATCCATCTGAACGATCGTTACCATCGGGCCGCTGGAAGGGGTGATGAAGTTGCCCAATGTATGATTTACACGTCCGGCGCGGCCGGTAATTTCAGAACGAATGGTACAGTGCGAAAGGTCGTCTTCGACAATCTTGATATCCGCTTCGGCGGCTTGCAGCTCAGCTTCAGCGCTTTTAATTTGAGCCTCACTGGCTTTATATTCCGCCGTTTGACCGTCCAACAAACTCTTGGAGTTTTCCATCGTGTCTTTAGCGACGACGCTGCCGTTCTCGTACAGTTCTTTATTACGTTCATAGTTGTTTTGAGCGTAACGAAGCCGAGCGCTAACCTGCAGCTGCTGCGCCTTGAGAGACTCGATTTTTGCTTTGATAGATTCTATTTTCGCCTTGGATGCTTCCAAAGTCGCCTGATAACGGATTTTTTCAATTTCAAACAGAACTGCGCCTTTTTCAACCAGGTCGCCTTCTTTGAACGGCTGTTCTTCGATATTTCCGGAAACGCGCGCCAGAGTTACAAACTTCTCAATCGGCTCGAAAGTCCCGACGTATTTTTTCAGAACAACGGGTTTTCGTTCCACCACTTTTGTAACAACGACTTTGGGAGGCGGACCCTGCATCGCCGCCAGAGCGGCAGCCGCTGGATTTTTGGAGCCCTTGCCTGTCGGGGCTGCGGGTTTAGCGCCCGGTTGAGCCATCGGCGCTTTGGCGTCTGCGCCCGGTTTGGCTGGGCTGGCAGCGGCGGGGGCGTTTTTATCTGCCGCAGTCGCCTGTTTGGAACCTGTAAACGTCCCGTAAAGGCACACTACAGCTATCAAACCAATAATCAGAATCAAACTGATAATACGTTTCACGAATTTGTCTCCTTTTATACGGATTGTATAAACTTCGCAGTTTCCCTCGACGAAGGGTATACCACTCTAATTTTAATAATATTCCTATTATACATCAGGAATAAATACTTGTCAAGGCGTAATAGTTAAATTTTTTAAGAATTTTTTGGGGAGAGCGTCCAGAGAGAGCGAAAGAGATTGAGAAGGCGTTTTGGTTCGCTTCGCCGACCACGGGTTTACACCCGTGCCTCGCCGCCTGGGGGCTTACGCACCCCGGCTCGCCTACGCCTTCCATTTATTTCGGAATGAACAGGTATCCGATCAGCAAGGCGAAAAGAATCCACATGCCGGGATGGATGTCGCGAACTCGACATGTAAGCAGTTTTACTATCGGGTACATGATTAATCCCATCAGAATGCCGTTGGTAATGGAGTTTGTATACGTCATGCCGACAATGGTAATAAACGCCGGCGCGGCTTCCGAGACGTCGTTCCAGTCGATATTTTTAACGCATTGGAACATCATGGATCCAACAATAATTAAAGCCGGCGCGCAAATTGGGGCGCAGCCTCCCAACGCGGCAACGAACGGAGCAAACGGCAACGCCAGAAGAAACAAAATTCCCACGACAATGGAGGTCAGACCGGTTCTTCCTCCGGATCCGACGCCCGCTGCGCTTTCGACGTACGAGGTAATCGTTGAATGTCCGAAAACAGCGCCGATCATGGTTCCCAGCCCGTTTGTAACAAAAACGCGTCTGCTTCGGGGGAAGCCGTCTTCGTTATTTCCCTTGGAAGAACTGTTCGGTAAAACGCCGCCGCCCTTTAACACGCCCAGACATGTACTGAACGCGCCGAAAAAGTCCAAAAACGCCAAAACCAGCAGCGACGGCCAGAGTTTGTCAAGATGACGCCAAACGCCGACAACGTCAATGGCGCCAACGCCGAGATATTTGCCGATGTTAACACCTGGGACGTCAACGATTCCAATAACCGGTCTGGGGTCGGCTGGCATTCCAATAATCCCGTTGGAAAAAGAAATCAGATGAAATTGGAATGCGGCGAAAGAGGAAATAATAATCGAGATCAAAAGAGCGCCGGGTATTTTCCAGTACAGCAGTACAAACCCGGAAATCAGACCGATTACGCAAACGGCGACTTCCGGCGTTAAAAGGTTTCCGACGTCCAAGCCGTTGCTTGACACGGTTATCAGTCCGCCGTTTTTCATGCCGAAAAAGGCGATAAACATCCCCAACGCGACAGCCATCGCGTTAACCATGCTGGGGCTGATTATATTGACCATTGCGGAACACATGTTCAGCGACGCCAGTAAAACAAATATCGCGCCGGAAACAAAGACGGTTCCCAGCGCCAGGCGCCAAACGGCTTCCGCGCCGACGTGCGACCCGAGCGCCTGAGCGCAAGCCGGCATGA
This sequence comes from Thermoguttaceae bacterium, assembly GCA_017447745.1. GTDB lineage: Bacteria > Planctomycetota > Planctomycetia > Pirellulales > Thermoguttaceae > RUG11551. Next base: position 2,811 of record JAFSMW010000011.1, on the reverse strand, counting down.
CGCTCAAGACGAGCAGAAAGTTCATGCCCATTCCCGGCGCCAGCGCGATGGGGTATTTCGCCCAAAAGCCCATAACAAAACAGGAGAGCGCTGCTGCAATGCAGGTCGTCGTTACCAGAGCGTTCATATCCATGCCGGTTGGCGTCATCCCTGGCATCGTTCCGCTCATAATGGCAGGCTGAACGCAAATCGCGTACGCCATCGTGGTAAACGTTACAAATCCGGCGATTATTTCAGTTCGAATGTTGGACATGATGAATGGTATTAAAATTAACTACTGCCTACTGCCTATTGCCTACTGCCTCCGTCAGCAGTTCCCACAACGCGTCAAGCGACTGCGGAATGACTTTGACGTCGGCGAAAACCGGCATGAAGTTGGTGTCGCCGTTCCAGCGGGGAACGATGTGCCAGTGCAGATGCCCCGGCAGCCCGGCGCCGGCGACGCGACCGAGGTTCAAACCAACGTTGAATCCGTCCGGGTTCATAACCGCTTTGATTTTTTCTATCATTTTGGTTACGGTCGACATCAGTTCCAGATGTTCTTCCGGCGTCAGTTCCGCAATGTTTCCAACGTGACGTTTAGGCGTAACGAGCAGATGCCCGTTGTTGTACGGGTACTTGTTCATCACGACCAGAACGCGATCCCCGACGTAAACGACGTGCCGCTCTTTTCGATGGGCTTCGTCAGCCATAGCCTGGCAGATAAAGCAGTTCTTGTCCGCTCCGGGATAAAAGTTGTCGTCGCTTGGCATGGGAATCTTTTCGGAATCGAGCGTGTTGATATACGCCATTCGCCACGGCGCCCAAAGGTTGTCCATGATAATCTCTCTTGAATTGATAAGTGTATTTGATATTACTCGAAACCGGTTCGAGAGTATTTTCTGATTTGCGTTGGAGACACGCCCAAAATTTCTGACGCTTTTTTGACGTCTCCTTTACAGACGTGGAGGACGTCCAGCATCAACGCCAACAGCGAGGGTCGAACCCGGTTGGATTCGTTGACGCTGATAACGCCGTCTCGAACGTACTGTTTCCACGTCGCCCAGCGCGACGGCTCAATTTGATCCAGCGTCTCGACGGCGCGGTATTCCAACGCCAAATTAAACCGCAGACGCTTAATCGCCTTGAGCCGGTTCTCCTCTTGAGAACGCCGCTCCGACGCTTCCGCCCGAACGCCTGTCGGCTTGTGCCGCAGAGAAACGCAGGTTTCGACTTTGTTCCGGTGCTGACCGCCCGGACCGCCTTTGCGGCTGCGGTGCGATTCGCACTGTCGATACAGTTCTTCGTCAGGGAGGTCGGAGTAGTGCATGTGAGGCAGTAGGCAGTAGGCAGTAGGCAGTAGGCAGTAGGCAGTAGCGTAAAAACCGCTTCGCGGTTCTTCCGGGGGCTTACGCACCCCGGCTCGCCTATACCTACTCCCTACATTCTTTTGTAAATAAAGCGGAGTGAGCGAACAGCTCAAACTGGTTGCCTGATAGGAGCCGGATGAGGCTTTGCCATTCGTCTGGAACCTGAATTTCGATTCTGGCAACCTGCTGATCCGCCAAGCGTCTCATCGCCTCAGTCAGTAGGAAGAACCCCAGATGTCGTCCGCGGTATTCTGGTTGAACGTCATATTGACTCAAACCGACGACAATCAGATCGCCTTTCGGAATGTCGTCTATAACCCACAGAGCGCATTTTGCCGCAGGCGTTTTGGAACAGACGATCCCCTGTCCGGTTTCGATCAAAGAAAGTTCAGACCAGATAATCCCGTTCATGGCAATCGCTCGACCCCATTGCGGCGGAGTAGGGCAGTATTCCATCTGAATGCTGTACTGACGGCGCAGAGCGGTGAATTCCGGAGCAAGCTGATTGGTATTTTCTAAATTCCGACGAAAATGCGAACAGGGAGCCGTTAACGTATAACCGTGTCTTTGAGCTGCTGAAACAACAGATTGTTCGTCCAGATAAACGCCTGGCAGGTCGCTGGAATGGATCAATCCCAAATAAAAGGGTGCGTCAGGATAATGCGTCCCGATTTGAATTCGTGTTGCCCCTTTGGACAGTAAATATCTTTCAGAAGAAATCAGCAGGGCGTCCAGAACGTCGTCAACGTCGCTGCTGTCGTTATAGCAAATCAGGGGAATTACGCCCTGAGAATAGTTGATGGAATTGCAATCGTCTGAATATCCAAACCCGGCGTGAGCCAGCCCAACAATTTTGTTTCCGCGCCATGCGATTATAAATCCATTGGGATCAAAATACGCTTTGGAAAAGACCTGTCGTTCCAGCATGTCGATATTAATAGGTTTGCGACGGTTTTTCGGATACAGACAGGAATTCCAGAAGTCTGCAACCATCTGGATTTTAAAATTATCCAAATGCGTACAGACGATATTTTCTGACGCATCGAATTCGACAGACTGAGACGGAAACATATTTGGAGTGCGACGGCTTGACGTCGATTTTATATAAAATGTTGAGAACTGAATTAACGTATTTCGTGCCAATAACGATTGAGCCCTAATGTCAAAAATCTTCTTTGGAAATTTATAATATTTTTGCGTTAGCTGCACGAATTGCATTTTTCCAGGCTCGCGTCGGAACTGGTAATGAAAGCGACGTCAAGCCGTCGCACTCCATAATTAACTCTATTGTATTCTTTTTTTCTTTTTTTGCAAGCGGGGAGAAATGGGCTATCATTCATTAGGGTGCGATAAATTTTGGGTTGCGAAAATAGATAATATAAAAGGCTAAAACGTAGCCCACGCCTTTAGGCGTGGGATTCAAAACGGCATAAATAGTAATATAACGCTCGGAGTCCCCTCC
>JAFSMW010000137.1 GCA_017447745.1 Thermoguttaceae bacterium | reverse complement strand
CAGATAAATCTGGGGGCTACGATTTTTGAATTGTTTTTATTTCCCACGTCTAAAGACGTGGGGATAAGAACAGAGTAATCAGAAGGTTTCGAAAAGGTTTCAAGACATATTCCCTTTCCATGCCCCCCAATTTTGAACGCTCCCCTCTTTATTAATTATTTAGGCGCCCCCCTTGTTCTATCCCATAAAATTGCTATAAATATAGTTTAATAGTATAAGCGATATAATAATGGGAAATATCGCGCTATAATTTTCCTTTTATCACAATTAAGGAGTTGTGCCGCACAGGCGGCGCTGGATAGAATTACATGGCTGACTTGGCTGAATTTAATTTGCGTCATGAAGCGCGCTCTTTGGGTATTCCTCTTCGTCAATTTCAGGTCGTTGCTGAATTGCTAAACGAGGGGTATACGGTTCCTTTTATTGCTCGTTATCGCAAGGATCAAACTGACGGTTTAGACATCGTTCAACTTCGAAAGATTCAGGAACGACTTGCTAAACTTGTTCAGCTCAACGATCGCAAAAAATCAATTCTTCGATCGATAGAATCTCAGGGTTTGCTGACCGATCAGCTCCAGGAGAAAATCAACTCTGCGGCAACCAGCAAACGTTTGGAAGACATCTATCTTCCTTACAGCGTCAAAAAGCCGGCAGCGGTTGTTGAGGCGATCGAAAAAGGACTCAAGCCGTTGGCAGATGCGATTCTTTCTGCCGAGCAAACAGCCGACCTGGAACAGATGGCGGCGGCGTACGTTTCGGAAGAAAAAGGCGTCGCGACAGCTCAAGACGCTCTTAACGGCGCAATGGCAATTATTTCTCAGCAGTTCAGTGAAAACATCGAATTGCGCCAGTCGCTGCGCGATCTTCTTCAAAAAACCGGCAAAGTCGTTTCCGTTCAATCCGAAAACGTAACCATTGCAACGGAAAAGAAAAACGAACCTGAACAACCGGCTTCTGAAGCGCCCGAGCAAGCGGAATCAACCGAAAACGCTCCGGAAGAGCAAGCCGATGATAATACGTCAGACTCTCCAAGCGCTTCTCAAGACGATCAGGATCGTGCAGACGCTGCTGAGATTGACGTTGCCTTTGCTTTGGCGCAAGGCGCTCTGGCAGACAAAGATCAGGTTGTTGTGAGCAAAAATGCCGTTAAGCGTCAGCATAAAGCAGAACTTCACGCTCGAGAAGTTGCCGCCGCCGGCGATCTGAACGCTCTTCAAGAGGACGTCAACAAAAAGAAGCAGCTGGACAAAAAAGCCATTCAGGAAGAAAAACTCCAAAAAGCCTATTCCGAATACTTCCAGTTTTCTGAAGACATTCGCCGAATTGCTCCGTACAGAATTCTGGCTCTCAACCGAGGCGAACGCGCCAAGTATTTGAAAGTTTCTCTGAGTTACGACCAGCAGGAAGCTCAAAAAACAGCTCTTCGGCTTTTAGTTCCGGAGAATCATCCTTTTTCTGAGTTCTTAACTCAATGCGCCAACAATTCGACAGCGATTGCCATGACGGCATTGGAACGCGAAGTCCGCAAGGATCTGACGGAACGAGCCGAAGCGCACGCTTTGGATAATTTCGCCCGCAACCTGTCGACGCTGCTTCTTCAGCGTCCTGTCAGCGGCGTTCGCGTTTTGGCGGTTGATCCGTGGTTTAAAAGCGGATGCAAAATCGTCGCTTTGGATCAGTTTGGCAACTTTATCGACCGCGCTTTGGTGTTTGTGGTCGGGAAGAAATCCAAAATGGAAAACGCCAAACAGGTCATTCTTGACATGGTAAAAAGAAACGGTATCAACGTTGTGGCAATTGGCAACGGAAACGTCTGTCGTGAAACAGAACAGTTTTTCGCCAATCTGATTGCGACTGAAGAAGCGATGAAAGACGTTTCTTATATTGTTATTAATGAAACCGGCGCCAGCGTCTATGCGAACAGCGCTTTGGGACGCGAAGAATTTCCCGAACTGGACGTTGCCGCACGAGGCGCAATTTCTATTGGTCGACGTCTGTTGAACCCGTTGTCTGAACTGGTTAAAGTTGAACCGGCTAATCTCGGGATTGGTTCAAATCAGTACGACGTCAAACCGAAGAGTCTCAAACAGGCGTTAGAAAACATTGTCGAAAACTGCGTCAATAATATTGGGGTAGACCTCAATCAGGCAAACGCTTCCCTGCTCCGTTACGTTTCCGGCTTGAACCCTCTGCTGGCAGGAAGAATCGTTGAACATCGCCGCAAAAACGGTCCGTTCAAAAATCGACGTCAGTTGCTGGACGTTCCGGGAATTACAGAGCAGATTTATACTCAAGCAGCTGGCTTCCTGAAAGTATCCAGGTCAGACGAACCTCTTGACGCCACCTGGATTCATCCGGAAAGCTACGAAGCCGCCAGAACGATCCTGTCAAAGCTCGGGTTTACCGCAGACGATTTAACAGACGCTTCCAAACTGGAACAGATTAAATCGGCGGTTGACTGGGCGGGCGTTACAGCATTGGCGCAGGAACTTGGTCTTGGCGAAGCGACCGTCAAAGATATTTTGGCTCAGCTGGCAGCTCCCGGCAAAGATCCTCGCGATGACATGTCGGCTCCCGCATTTAAAAAGAAGATTCTTCAGCTGGAAGATCTTGAGCCAGGCATGAAGCTCAAAGGAACTGTTCTCAACGTTGTCGATTTTGGCGCGTTTATTGACATTGGCATGCGTGACAGCGGCTTGGTTCACGTCAGCGAACTGGCAGACAAATACATTCACGATCCTCACGAAGTTGTTGCAGTGGGCGACATCGTAGACGCCTGGGTTGTAAACGTCGATAAAGAAAACCATCGGGTTTCTTTGACGTTGATTGACCTGTCCAAACCGAGAACGCCTGTATCTCAGCGCGGTTCACAACGCAGCAAGTCGGAAAAATCGGCTGACGGCGAACAGGAAAAGCGACCGTTCAGAAAGCCCCGCGGCGAAAAACGCGATGGCGTGCCTCGTTCGGAACGTCGGGATTCCCATCCCGCCAATTCAGAAAACGCTGGCGAAAAACGCGATTCCAATAATCGACGACGCGACGGCGAACGCCGTTCTGATCGTCGTTCGGAACGACAGAACCAAGATTCCCGTCGTGACAGAGATTCTCGTCGAGACAGAACCAGCCAAGTTCGGGAATTTACTTCCAAAGCTCCGGTTGAGCCGAAGAAGGACCTGACAGACAAGCAAAAGTCCGGAAGAGAACCGATGCGTTCTTTCGGCGATTTAGCTCAGCTGTTCAAGATGACCCAAAATAACGAAGAGAAAGAAGAAAAAGAATAATTGATTAAATTTCGACGGCGTTTTGGTTATCAGAACTAAAACGCCGTTGTTTCTTTTTTATCCGTTCTACGTATATTATTTTGCGTAGAACGTTTTTTGTGCATGTCAGAAGAACGCAAATACGAACCGACCCCAAAGCAGCGGCTGGAAGCGCAGCGGCGGGGACAGTTTGCATACAGCGCAGACGTTACAGCTGCCGCGGTTTTTCTGTTTTCTTTGATCGCTTTGAGCGCTTCCAGCGTCGGCATTGTTACCGCTTTGAAAGAGCAGCTGGTTTCATCATTTACATTTCAGCCTTCCGACTTGCAAACGCCGGACGCTCATTCTTTGCGATTGGGCTGCTGGGCGATTTTGGGTCGCTGGTTTTCTTTGACGCTTCCGTTTTGGATTATGGCAATAGCGTCGTCAATTATTTTTCATTTTGCCCAACGACGGTTTCTCTTTGCGCCGGATCGGGAAATAGCCAGCGGGAGGAACGTCAATCCGGCAGAAGGACTCAGGAAAATCTTCAGCGGAAGAAACGTCTGGCGCTCGGTAATGTCGGTTTTCAAAATTGCCGTTATAGCAACAATAATGTATTTGTTCTGTAAAGACAATTTGGAATCCGTCGTCTCTTTGGCTCAGCAGCCTCTCCCAAAAGGCGGCGAGACCATGAGCGCTCTGATTTGGGGGCTTTTGTGGCGATTGGCAGGCACATTGCTGGTATTGGGAATTATAGACTACTTCTGGCAATACTGGACGTTTGAGCGCTCCATTCGCATGACGGAACAGCAGATGCGCGACGAGATGAAAAACAACTGACCTATCCGACGTCAGAAATATCCAGAGCCTTTCCGTATCGAATCAGCATGCGGTTGCGTAACGGACGGTTCTTTTCTGAGGAAAGCCCTTCGTCTTCTTTAAGCAAAGCGTCGGCGGCGAGGCGGGTTTCGTTCAAGACGTCTCTGTCTCGATGGAGATCCGCCAGATGGAACGGGGGCAAACCGTGCTGCTGCGCGCCAAAAAGATTTCCGGGTCCGCGAAGACGGAAGTCGATTTCTGCCAGTTCAAAACCGTCGGTCGTTGCGGTAAACGATTGCAGACGTTCAATCGTTGCCGGGTCGTCAACGTCAGAGAAAATCGTACAGAACCCGGGATGTTTGCCGCGGCTGATTCGACCTCGGAGCTGATGTAGCTGCGACAGTCCAAACTGCTGAGCGCTTTCGATTGTCATCAGCGTTGCGTTGGGAACGTCGACGCCGACTTCGATCACCGACGTACACAGCAGAATCTGAATCTCGCCCGTTCGGAAATTGAGCATTGCCGCCTCTTTCTGCTCGGTTGTCATGCGGCCGTGAACGACGCCGATGCGAAATCGCCCCAAAGAGCTGTGCATCAGCTTTTGATACATGGTCATAATATCGGCGATTTCCGGGGAGTCGCTTTGCGGCGAATACGGAGCGTCGTCGCCTTCTTCAGAGGATTCTATATACGGAACGACGATATACGCCTGACGCCCCTGGTCGATCTTTTGCGCCATGAACTCGTACCAGCGAGCGCGTTTGTCCTCCCCAATAAGATACGTGTTGATTTTTTGACGTCCCGGCGGGAGATCTTTGATTGTCGTTACATCCAGATCGCCGAAAAGGGACATTGTAACAGTTCGAGGAATGGGCGTTGCCGTCATGACAAGATAATGCGGACTCGCCCCGCCGTCGCGAAGCCGGGCGCGCTGATTGACCCCAAATTTATGCTGTTCGTCTATAATGACAAGCCCCAGCGAGTCGAACGCAACGCCGTCCTGAATCAACGCCTGCGTGCCGATAATGATTTTGGATTTCCCGGTGGCGATTCTCTCCAGAGCGTCGCGTTTTTCGGACGCTTTCATCGCTCCGATAAGCAACTCCGGATGAACTTTAGCGTCTGTCAGAAGTCGGGAGAAGGTTCGATAATGCTGTCGGGCAAGCACTTCAGTAGGAGCCATCAAAACAGACTGATAGCCGGACGCCGCGGCTAAAAGCATGGCGTAAACCGCCGCTGTCGTTTTACCGCACCCAACGTCCCCCTGCAAAAGACGGTTCATCGGATGCGTGGACGTCATGTCGGCTCGGATTTGATTGATTGCCTCATTCTGTCCAGGAGTGAAATCGTACGGAAACAGACGCCGGATTCGGGAATCAATCGCCGGGTCGGTTGACATGACAGGCGCGTTGGTAATCCATTTCGTCTGACATCGCTTGACGCCCAGCGCCAGCTGAAGCAACAGAAATTCCTGGAAAATAAATCGCCGTCGCGCCTGATCTATTTCCTTCATGGATTCCGGAAGATGAATCTTTCTAACTGCGTCATGCAAAGACAAAATCTTCCATCGAGTCAAATATTCGTCGCTAAAAATCTCTTCCAGTTCGTCAGTAAACCGATTGACGACGTCTGTTTGGATTTTGCGAATTCGCCATTGTACCAATCCGGCAGTCAGAGGATACATTGGCAAGATTCCGCGCGGCGATTCCTCCTGATCGTCGTCCAGAACGGAAACGATTGGCTGGGCAATGGACCATTTCCCACCCTTGCATTTCGGCTTGCCCGAAACGCAGACGCGAGAGCCATCCTGATACTGGTTCAAACGAAACGGCTGATTAAACCAGATCAGTTCCAGAAATCGTCCGCTGACGTCCTGAACGTAACCGCTGACAAGCGTCTTGCCGCCGCGAATCATTTTTCGGGACATCATCGACAGCGTCCCGACAACCGTCTGCATAGTATCTTCAACCAGCTTGTCGATGGTCGTCTGGTTGGTAAAGTCCTCGTATCCGCGAGGGAAATTAAACAGAAAGTCCTGAACCTTTGCCAACCCGATTCTATGAAGCTGTTCTAAAGTAGTTCGCTCCATAGAACGAACAGTTTCAATCGGCAGCAATAAATGTGACGGCATGTTAAAGAAACTTCGACGCCCGTGCTTTCAGGATTCCAATCAGTGGAAAACGTTCGTCAGAAGTTCTGACAGTTCAGACTGCTCTGTAACGGAAAGGATCTCTTCAATAACGTTTTCGCAAATGCTCGACGTGTCGTTGACTTCCCAGCGATCGTCCGGCATGACGTACAACTGACCGTCATGGGGAGCGCTGACGTCGTACAGGTATCGCCAGGCAGCGGTTTGAACAACGCGTCGATCGTCTTCCTCCGACAATAGTCGACAGCGACCAGCGGGCAAGGCGAACGATTCCGGGTTCGTCGTCAGCGATTCCAGCAAAGCGGACCAGTCTGCCGGCGCGATAAGCGCTTGCGTTCGACGCAGACCGAACAGCGGCTGCGGAGCGCGAATCAATCCCGTCAGTCGAGCAAACTCCGTATGAAACGTCGGATAATTCAAACCGACTTCGCCGTGTTCTCCCAAACCAATTCCTCGGGTCGAAAACAGAGCCAACGTCGTTTTATCCCATAAACCGGTTTCTTTCAGATCGGTTGTCAACAGGGAAAGACAGTCGTCCAGGACGTTAACTTGCCCGGCGTACGTCTGCGCCAATTGCAGTTTGACGTCGTCGGGAACAGACGTTTGCTCGTCTGAATTGCTCGGCAGAGCGGACTGCAATATCGGAATTGTAACAATCGGACTGTCGCCGGCGTCAGGATTGAATTCCTGACTGACCGGCAGCGCTTCTGGAATGAGAGCGCTTTCCAACGGCGGCAAATCGCCCTCATCGCTGTATTGACTACGGTACGAATACGGCGCGTCCCAAAGACGCCCCATCGACCCGATATGCGCCCAGCAGAAAAACGGCTTGTCCGATTTCGACAACTCCTGAATCAAATCCGCCAGCGACGCAAACGTTTCAAAAAGCCGCGTCTGTTCCAGCTCATCCGCCAACTCCGGGCTTGTGTCTTCGTCCAGCGACGATTCGATTATCTGAAATCCAGCTGTCCCGGGATGTTCTAAAACGTCCTCGGAATCGGAGAACAAAGCCGTTTTGAATCCTTGCTGTGCAACGCGCTGAGCAAACGTCTGTTCTTTCCCACTCCAGATTGTATCATAAATTGCCGAAAGTTTCAAGCGGTCGGTAAAAAATCTGTCAAAAACAACGCCTTGAGCCGCCAAGGCGTCCATTTCTGGCGTTTCAATCCACGTACAGCCGCCATATCCGGTAAATCCAGAGTGAAATCCGTCAACAGCCAGTACGAGCGTATTCATAAGCAGTCAGAATCCGGAAATAATTGTCAATCCTAATTAAGCGGAATTATTAATACTATTCCAATTGGAACAACTTTTTCGTTGGTTAGTTGATCTTTATTGAATTCATATATCTTTACCCATTTTTTCGAGTCATGAAGGTATGTCTTCGCCAAAGCGGTTAATGTATCGCCGTTTCTGGTGCGATGTCTTTGATACCCAAGTTTGAGAAGCTCTTCTTCTGGCATCTCATACAAATTGGGCGATAAACGAGGCTTTTCGTCGTTATCCCCTGCTCCGCTCCCGGCGTCAGAATAATTGGGGCGCATCGTAACGTTTGATAACTCTGCCGACTGTTTTTCGACTAAATACCGCTCAGCCCCTGAATTTGAATTGTCTTTTCGCGACGTGGAATTATACGCCATCATGGATGAATTGAGCGTAAAATCGCGAGGAAACGATTCCAAATAGCCCTTGACCGAATCTGCCGATTCATCAACGTTTGCCGTTACGGAAATATCGTCATTCTGCGGCAATATTTTGATTAAAACAGACGCCGTCAAACCGATTCCCAACACAAACAACGCAATCAGGAATCGGTTGTAAAAAGAAATCGGACAACGATTATTGTCAACTACCGAAAAATATGGACGAATATATAAAAACGACATTGCTGCGAATCCCTTTAGTTCTGTCGGTTTATTATTGTTGTATTTTGGATAGAATAATCGGGTTTTCGGGTATATTCTATCGCATTTGACAAGATTAATATAGGTCAGCTTTTTTTAAAGATTGGATAACTTTACGTCTTTTTTCGAGGAATCCGATTATTTTTTGATAAAATATTACGGTTATAAGGGCGAAGGGGAAAGAAGCGCAAAACAGAGAATGTAAACCCGGATTGAACGGTTAGATGTTCTGACTACAAAAGCAGAGGAGCGAATATCCAGAATTCGCTCCTCTGCTTGTCTGTTTGCTAAAAACGTCTGAACTTATTCCACATTCTCCGACTCAGCGGCTTACTCAATCGGACCAGCAGATTCTTCTACCGGGACTTCCGGAGCGGTTTCCTCTATTGGAGCGGCTTCCTCAATCGGTTCTGCAGGTTCTTCTGCCTGAACTTCCGGAGCGGCTTCTTCAATCGGACCAGCGTCTTCAGTCAGAGCAGTGTCCTCAATCGAAACGACATCTTCTCCTGGGGTTGCGGGAGCTAAAGCGTTGCCCTCCGTGGTTACAGGAGTATCAGCAGCCGGAGCGTTATCGGTTGCCTCTGCCGCTGGTTTGTCGAAAAGAGCTTTAATCGGCTTGATTACGCTGCTGTTCACCTTGATAATAGTAGCAACTACGGTAAATCCCAACGCAATAATCAGAATGGCGTTGAATACCCAGCGTTTCCAGCCCTTGCCAACGGCGTCGCCGATGTAGCTGCGCTTGTTGTTCATGATAACAAACAGCAGATAAGCAATCGGAAGCATGGTCAAGCAGACGGCAGACGCCATAATCGGCAGCCAAAACGGCAGATTGATCAAAACGCCGAACATACCGACAGCCGGAACCAGCGCGAACAATCGGAATCGCCATTTGGTGTATTCCAGACCAAACATTTCACAAATCGTGAACCCGCAAACAACCATGTGGGTCGAAACGGCGCCGCAAGTCATGCCGAACAGACCGAGGTCAAAAATAACGCGTCCAGTCGGACCGAGAATGTCAACCAGGGCTTTCGACGCAGTCAACGGCTGCATGGTTGAAACTTTGTCTGGTTCAACAGTAACGCCGCCAACGGTCATGGCTAAAATAATCAAAGACGTTACCAGCGTAAAGGGCAGGAACATCGTCATGCCCAAGTCCCATTTAGCCAGCGTCTTGTGAGCCGGTCCCCAGCCTTTGGCAAGCTGAGAGTACGGATAAAGGAACGTCATGTTGATTCCAACTGCCGCGCCGAGCATGCCCAAAACCATCGTCAAACTGTTGGGATCAAAAGAGCCGTTTGGACATAACACGTCTTTGGCGTAATATCCTGTAAACCCACGGAAGATTTCCAGCCAGTTAAGATTGGGAATGTTGCAGCAAACGACAATTCCAAAAGAAATAATAACCAGCGCGATTGTACCTTGCAGGAACCGTTCGTACAATTTAACGCCTTTGGCGGAAGAACCGTAACTCCAAACCGTAAAGATGTTAATGCATAACACTGTAATACCGGTTGCCAAACCGACGATATACCACAAAGGCGTGTAATTGTGAACTTCCTTTCCTGCGCTGTCAAGAACAGCCTGTCCATTTTCCATTACCACTGGGGCAAGCTGCGTATTGGTTGTGAATTCGTAGAGGTCTCGAATCGCTCCAGAGCAAAGAGAGTACTGGGGGAAATGCCAGATAACGGACGCCATGATTGTGCCCAACGCCCACAGAAAAACGAGGATTTTACTCGTTTCTCTTCCAAAGGCTTTATAGGGTCGTTCCTGTTTTGTCAAAACGACGTTGGAAAGCGCCGCCAACATGCACACGCCAAAGAACATTGCCAATGGCTGAACCCAAAGCAGTTTGTATCCAAACGCAGCGCCGGCGGCAACGCTGGCTGCGGCAGAACCAGCGCCCAGCGTCATGGCGGATTGAAGCAATCCAGGTCCGCAACGCTTGATATATCCAAGCGTTTTCGGAATCAAAGGTTTACTCTGTAACTCTTCCAGTTGTTGAACGTCTTGCTGTAATTTTTCCGGATCCCATTTAGGGGTCATCGGAAGTCCTTGGTCGTCAGTCATGGTAAATCTCCTTTGGGTATTAGGGGAATAAGCTTAAGAACGAAGAAAAAATACGTTAGTAATGATTCTCATTCCTTAACTACTATTTACTACTATTTATTTACTTTTAGAATAACAGAAAGAAATTATTTATGCAATAGGGGAAAAAGGAAATTCAGGAATTTAAAATAAAAAAACCGTTTGACTGTTCAAACGGTTTAAGTGCCGAAGAGAGAACTCGAATCTCCACGGGATGTTACTCCCACTAGGACCTGAACCTAGCGCGTCTGCCAATTCCGCCACTTCGGCATAAAACAAGAGCGTTTGCTCTCATCTTTAATTGTTAGGACATATAATACATCATTTTTATTTTTCTGCAAGAGGGGGGAGAGAAAAATTTTGACAAAAGGACGCCTCTACATCGCGGCGTCCCTTCTTCCCTGTTTGACAGAAATGCCATGTACGTCTTTTTATCGAACAGCCAGGACGTTTGTCAATTCGACGTCCGGAGACAGATAGCCCGGCTTAATCGGTTCTTCTTTGGCGTAGTCCGCGCTGAGGTATTTTTTATTGTCGTCTACAAAGACAGTAACCACGCTGGCGCTAGCGGCTTGCTGTTCTGGCATGCTTTCCAGCAGTTTTAACGCAGCTATAAAGTTGGCGCCGGAGGAAATCCCAACGCCCAGCCCCAAATTGCGAGACAGCTTTTGCGCCATGATAATCGCGTCGCCGTCGTCAACCTGAACGATACTGTCAAGCTCATTCAGATGAACAATCGACGGAATGAATTCGTCTGAAATGCCCTGAATTCTGTGAGCTCCGGTTTTGTATCCCGTTGAAAGCGTCGGCGAGTTCGACGGCTCCATGGGGTGAATGGTCGCCTGCGGATTGACAGCTCGAATAGCGCGCCCGATTCCCATAACGGTTCCGCCTGTCCCGACGCCGGCGACGAACGTTGTCGGAACCCGATTGAGCCGCTGCATCTGAGCGAGAATTTCCGGACCAGTAAACAGATAATGCGCCTCACAGTTGTCGGTATTGTCAAACTGACGCGGCAAAAAGACGTCGGGATCTTTCTCGTGCATGTCTTCCGCCAACGCGATAGAGCCGAGAAAACCGCCTTCTTCATGGCTTACCAGACGAAGATTGGCGCCGTAAGACCGCAGCAGGTTTTTGCGCTCTTCCGACATCCAGTCCGGTAGAAAAATCGTAACCGGATGTCTAAGCATGCTTCCCAGGGCGGCAAACGCGATGCCGGCGTTCCCGCTGGTCGCTTCTGCTATCATGGCTCCCGGCTTCAGCGCGCCGCTGAGATACGCCTTTTTGAGAATATGGAACGCCATACGGTCTTTAATTGACCCGCTGAGGTTATAGTATTCGGCTTTAGCGAAAAGAGTTCTCCGCTTGCCGCGATACGAGAAATCAACCTGCAACAGCGGCGTATTGCCAATCAAACTACGAACTTCTTCAAGGCGGGCAAGGTATTCCATGGATTTTTGATTTATTGCTGGATCAACGCCGGGATCAATTCGCCACGTCCGGATTGTGGGCTTGTCGTAAAATGATTTTGATTTGTCAACCGTACAACGTTCGTCGACCATTTCGTCAACGAAGCGTTCAGAGGTTTTGAACGTGGTACTCATGTCCTTTTTGATAAAATAGACAATATAGGTTGATTTAGTATAACATAAAATCCCTTTTTGTCAACCTGTAGCAATAGGGACGGTTCTATCGATTTTTTCGGCAATATCGAGTAAAAATATTAGAAAAAGTTAAAAAGAGACAGTAAGCAAGAGGCAAGAAATGGAAGGCGGTAATGGAAAATATAAACAATCTTCCGCTAGAACCGCGTAGCGGTTCAATATTATTAGCCGTGGGTTTTAACCCACGGAGCGCAGCGAACGGAATTACGCATTCGCCGATAGGCGAACAAAAATCCGAGATAAAAAGGGTTGGTTCGCCTTTGGCGAACTGCGTAACTCCGCTCCTGTTAGTCGCTTCGTAACCGCCTTTCAATCCTCTCGCCACTCAATAAAAAAACTCTCTTTCCTTTTCAGAAAGAGAGTTTTAATATTCTTATCTGATGTATAAGTATCAGACGCTGTTTTTATCTAACGGGTAATCAAACCAGTTGTTTTTTGGATCCAACCAAAACCTGAAGACGTTCAGCCAACAGAGAAACGTCGAAGGGTTTCTTGAACGTTTCGTTGATGCTGGAACGATCGAAAGGAGTGGTGCAACCGTCGTCTGGCAAGAGCGCAATGACGACAATTTCGCTGAATTCGCTGTTTCTTCTCAGGTTCTGACAGATTTGCAACGCTTCTGGACGTCCAATCGAGAAATCAACAATGATGCAATCCGGATGGAAAGACTCAGCCTGAATTCCCGCATCGAAACCGCTGGCGGCGACCGCAACTTTGAACTGTTGATCGTTCGGCAGTTCCCGCTTCAGATTTTCGATTAGGACGTGATCCTGCGCGACAATCAGAACTTTCGCCATAACGTCGTCAACCAGTTCGCCCAGAGGCATTCCGTGTTCTTTCAGGAATTTAATCAGATATTCGCGAGGAATACGACGATCCTGTGAACCGGGAATTCGATAACCCTTGAGTCGACCGGAATCGAACCATATACTGACTGTACGAGGGGCCACTTTACAAATCTTTGCGACCTGACCAGTTGTGAAGACCTTCATATCTAGGCGCTCCGTAATTATTATTTTCTACTCGCCTTTGTTTACCGTCCTGTCATACTGTCTGACAGGAGTCCGCT
>JAFSMW010000136.1 GCA_017447745.1 Thermoguttaceae bacterium | reverse complement strand
TGGAAAGGGAATATGTCTTGACACCTTTTCGAAACTTTTTGATTACTCTGTTCTTATTCCCACGTCTTTAGACGTGGGAAATAAAAACAATTCAAAAATCGTAGCCCCCAGATTTATCTGGGGGACTAAACAAAGACGCCACTCTCCAAACGCTTCCGTTCCCCTCCCTTCCCTGCGCCTATTGGGGCGGGGAAGGGAGGGGACTTCGTGCGTTATATTACTATTTATGCCGTTTTGAATCCCACGCTTAAAGGCGTGGGCTACGTTTTAGCCTCTTATCTTACCTATTTTCGCAACCCGCAATTTATTGCACCCGAATCAGGGGAACATGCAAGTATTCCTCGCAGCAAAAAATCTTCGTCTGGCGAAACGTCCACTTTTTAATGACAGACGACAAATCTCGTATGAACTCGATTGAGCTATAAAAACAAAGACGGCGCAAAAATTGCGCCGTCCTGCTTTTTATGAAGGATAAAACATCATGACAGATTATTCGTCAAGCGGGAAGCCGTTCGCTGCAGCCTGAGCTTTGTAAATGGGCATGTGTCGGTAGTAGACTTCCAAGACCATGGTTGACAAAGCGGTGTCGTAAATACGTCCGCCAGTTCCGCTCCAATGTCCATTGTGGAACCATGAACCTTTTTCGTGTCCTTGCTGCGCTTGAGAGTTAACCATCTGATCGCGCATGACGGCGTTCCATTTTTTCCACAAAGGTCCGTCGTACTGACGCATAACCTGAGTGGCGTAGTAGTTGTAGTAGCTGTCGTTTTTGCTGGGACCAATCTTGGACAACCATTCAGCTCCGCGCTGCAATGCCGGGTTGTCGTGCTTCCAGCCGAGGTACATACGGGCCAGCAATCCAACGGACGTTGTAGACGGACCAGCGCCGGATTCGGTGTAACCGTATTTAGCTCCGGAGTCAGACTGAACGAAGTCGAGGAATCGGG
Source organism: Thermoguttaceae bacterium (assembly GCA_017447745.1). Taxonomy (GTDB): domain Bacteria; phylum Planctomycetota; class Planctomycetia; order Pirellulales; family Thermoguttaceae; genus RUG11551. The sequence continues at coordinate 4,236 of JAFSMW010000136.1, read as the reverse complement.
TTGCTTTGGTAATTGTTTGATTTGGAACTTTCAGCCCAGCCATGTAGCCGGATTTAAGAGCCATCAACTGCCAGCCTACAGCAGACGTGTCGCCAGCCTGATGAGGCGAGTAACGCCATCCGCCGCCAGCGGGATCCTGATGGAAGCAAATGTAATTCAAACCGCCCTGAGCTGCGGGAAGAATTCGCTTGTCTTTAGTCATAGCGTACGCTTCGCTAAGGCAAATAGCGACAATGCCGTGAGAGTAAATCGTTCCGCCGGGTTCATGGAAGCTGACACAACCGTCTCGAGTCGGTTTGCCGTTCTGGCAAAGGAAGTTAATGCCGCCGTAAACGTTCTTTTTGTATTTGCCTTCTTTATGAGTTACGCCCGCGCCAAGGAACGGAAGCAACGCCAAACCGGTAGCTCCGTTATAGGCTTTGTCCAGCTTGCCGGGGTTTTTGCACGCGCCGCGGCATAACGGGGATAACTGGTGATTAAAGCTCCACGCTCCGTTGGGAAGCTGATGGTTTGAAATCCACTGCAAACCTAACGCAACTGCTTTTTCACTTTCCGTTGTACCGCCGCCCATGGCAACAGCTCGCGCTTTACCAGAACCACGACCGGAGAATGCGTCGCCAGAGTACGCGCCGACTACGTTGCCCAACGCGTTACGAGGCGCAACGGTGTTGCTGATGTCGACCAAGTTAACGGAAACCGCAGCTGCGGTCATGTCGTCTGCGGGAGAAATATTTACGTCCGTTTCTGAAACGGAGACGTCGGTTGTTGCTTCAACTTCGTCAGAAATTTCAGCATCGGGGTCGAGGTTAATTTCTACCGGCGGTTCTTCGAGTTCTTCTTCAATTTCTTCGACTTCTTCAACCGGATTGGATACGATTTCTGTGGTTGTTGACTTTGTGCCTGTTTCAAAATTGATAAGAGCCATAGCTACAAACAGGCAAAGGTGAACGACGGTACTAACAGCCCAGCCAGGAATGAGAGCAAGGGTATCTGCAAAAGTACCGCCGCCTGACGTATACTCTTCTTCGAGTTCTTCTTCCGCTCCTTCGACTTCTGCGTTATTAGCGTCTACTTGTCTTTCAAATGACATGAGTTTCTCCTGATATGTTTTACTGATTCCTTTAGAAGTTCGATGTAAAAAAATCTGTTTATGAACTTCATTTACTCATATAACGTTTATTATAGCGATTCTTTAGAAAAATCAACGGGAAAAAATTCAATTTTTCAAAAATTTTATCTATTTATCGCTTATTTAGACAGATTATTTAGTGTAAAATATTGTTTTTTAGTGAACGTGTACGGTATGTGTACATGATTATTAATGATTTTCAATATAAAGCTTGATTACGTTAGTTCATTCTATTGGAAATCCTTTCCCGTATTCCCTTTTGAGATGAAGGGGCTTGTATCGATAATAGACTTCCAGCGTCAACGCGGACAGCGCCGTGTCGATAAAAGGCGAGGGCGGAAAGCCCGCTATTTGACTGCTCTGTTCGTTTGAAAAATCCCACGACCCGGCTTCGGCTCCAGTTTGAATCTGAGCGTTAATGAGCTTCTCCCGCATGGCGGCGTTCCATTCTTTCCAAGCCGCGCCACCGTGATTGTACATGATCTGAGTTACAATATAATTATAGTAGGCGTCGTCATTCGGTTCTGTTTTAGAAAGGAGTTCAGCGCTGCGTTCCAGGTCTGGAATAGCGTCGAAGCTATACAGATACATTCGCAAAAGGAGTTCTTGCGCGGCTTTTAGAGAAATATCATCGGGCGCGTTCCGGACGGAATCCAGAAAGCGCCGGATTTTGCTCGTTGCGTCAATAGCAGAATCGTAGGACGTTCTATAGGCGCCCCTCATCGCCTCTACGCTCCACGCAGTATTGAAAAGGTTATCGTATTGCCCTGATAATGCGCTGTCCCAAACGCCCGAGTCCGGGTTTTGACAGTACGCAAGATATTCCATCGCTCCTTTAGCGGCTTTGTAATACTCTGATTTTCCGGTCTTGACAGCGGCTTCGCCCAGAGCCAGCGTCGTCAGGGCGTGATTGTAAAACGGCTCGCCGGGTTCGCAATAGCGGACGCCGTTAAAGTCCTCGCCGGTTTTGCCGTGCTGAATCAAATAATTCAGACCTTTCTCGACAGCGTCTTTGTATTCGCTTGTTGAGTCAAGACAACCCGCAGCCAGAAACGGCAGCGCCGTCAACCCTGTCGCGCCGTTGACGTTCAACGATGGCTTGGAATTCTCCGCGTCAACAGACCACGCCCCGTCTGCCGATTGACGACTTTTTAGCCATTGCAGCGCAAGCTCAACGGCGCGTTCGCTTTTCTCTGACCCTCCGTAAAGAGCGATTGCGCGTTTCTTCGCATTCGACCATAAGGTGTAATCGTCATACCAGACGTCCGGGTGAGCGTTACTAATAGGAATGTCTTTATATGAGTATTGAGAACGAACGGTATTGAGCGTATCGGGAACGTTGACGTCGACAGGCGTTGTATTCTCGTCGTTGGACGCCGCGTCCTCATTGCTGGCGGGCGCGTTCTGTTCCTGATTGGAAAAAACGCTCTGGTAAGACAAAAAGATTATAAACAAAAGCGCTATGACAGCAAAGACAACCCCAATTTGAATTCCGATCGTTTTGACGAAATAATTCAAAAGGGTTGTATCGGTAACGGTTCGTCTTTGATTTCTGTCTGACATTGCTCGATGCGTCTGTTCAAAAAGATTCTATGGATAGTCTTCCTGAATTAATAGACGTCTGACGTTCCGCCTTATGAGGGGGTAGGTCAGCGAACAGAAATTGAAATACTGTCAATTCCATGAAAGTTTAAAATTTTAATACTTTTCAAAAAATAATAGTTAGATTCTTAGAACAATCTGGCGACTTGTACGTATGAATAATAGAATGAATGATCCGTTCCGCTCGGTTCTGATCAATCTTTCAAATAAACCGTGAAGTTTGTTTTAGTTGATTGTTTGGCGTTGTCACACAACAATTCAGGGAGACGATCAGTTATGAAGAAGTTTTTTGTAGCAATGATTATTGTTTGTTTGAGCGTTGCTCTTTGCAGTTCGGCAATGGCGCAAGGACCTGGCGGTCATCGCGGCGGACCATCGTTCCACGGAGGCGGCGGTTCTGGATTCCATGGCGGCGGATCTGCGTTCCATGGAGGCGGCGGTCCTTCGTTCCACGGCGGCGGTCCTTCGTTCCACGGCGGCGGACCCGGTCCCGCGTTCCATGGCGCTCCTCGTCCTGCACCTCATCCCGGTCCGGGTTATTATCGTCCCGCTCCTCCGCCTCCGCCCCGGTACTATCCGAACTATTACTATGGCGACTATTACTATCCCGGAACTGGCTTTTACTTGAATACTCCAGGTTTCGGATTCTCCATCGCCCTGTAAACTGAGCCGTTGAATTCATCAATCGGAATTTAGGTTAGCGCGTGTTTCTGTATCATGATTTATCTCATAATACAGAAACACAAGCATATAATGGATTCTCTAATAAACAGGCTTCAAATTGTCGGATAATCTTTTATGCCAGTTAACCAATCGGTGAAAATCCGTTTAATCCGTTAAATCCGTGAACGGACTGACCTGCGTATAACGTGCGAGCGGCGCCTCGCCGCCCGCTATTCTTTAACGCCTACTTGAACAGGTTCGATTGGTAAAGCTTTAGAGATGTCTTTGGGATTGATTTTGACCAGCAAGCCGCGATGTCCGGCGTTGATGTAAATAAACGGCTCGTCGAGAATGGTCGATTCGACGAAAACGCGCATTCTTCGTTTCGTTCCGAAGGGGCTGGTGCCGCCGACCTGGTATCCGGAATGTTTGTCGGCGACGGCGGGTTCGCACGGCTTGACTGATTTCACGCCCAGTATCCGCGCCATGTTTTTTGTGGAGATTTCCAGATCGCCGTGCATGAGGACGATAAACGGCTCTTTGGCGTCCGTTTCCAGAATAATCGTCTTGATACAAACGTGCTCGTCGACGCCAAGCTCTCGAGACGACACTCGCGTTCCGCCGCGCGGTTCGTACTTGTACTCGAAAACTTCAAACGGAATATCGCATTTCTTCAGAACTCGCAGCGCGAGCGTTTCAGGGACTTTTTCTTTTTTGGACATGGGGGAGTGGTTAGTGGTTAGTGAGTAGTGGTTAGTGGGTAGTGTTTGTGAGTAGTGGTTAGTGAGTAGTGGTTAGTGAGTAGTGGTTAGTGAGTAGTGGTTAGTGAGTAGTGGTTAGTG
>JAFSMW010000135.1 GCA_017447745.1 Thermoguttaceae bacterium | reverse complement strand
TCCTCGTGATGGCGAAGGCGAATTCAAGCCCGGCGACAGACCGTTCCCGCCGATGCCTCCTCGTGATGGCGAAGGCGAATTCAAGCCCGGCGACAGACCGTTCCCGCCGTTCCCGCCTCGTGAAGGTAAAGGCGAATTCAAGCCTGGCGACAGACCGTTCCCTCCGATGCCGCCCCGTGATGGCGAAGGCGAATTCAAGCCTGGCGATCATCCGTTCCCGCCTCACATGAGACCGGACTTCAAAAAAGGCGATCGCCCACTCCCACCGCGCGACGGCAAGAAACCGGGAAAGAAACCCGGAGCTAAGGATAAGGCTCCGAAACCGGAACCGCCAAAGGACAAAGAGTAATCTTTTGCGAGAATAACAAGTAACAACTGATGCACTTGAACTACTACTAATTCATCAGAATGTCGTTTCCCCGACAACTACAGGTTGTTATTCCTGTGGTAAAGCCCCGCCCCGATAAGTTCAAACGAGCTTATCGGGTTTTTTATATGTTCCTCAAATAAAAATGGCAGACGCTTGCAGAATGTAAAATTTAGTGTATACTATGATAACGTCAGTTTGATTGGAACAGGAGTTGGTTTTTCCTGCCAACGCATCTGTCGTCTACACAGAGTTGTCCCTGTTTGCAGCTCACAACTCGCAACTTCCAAATATAATATGTCAGAATCCCAGAATGAAAACAGTTCAGAAAAGCTGGACTGGCAAGAGTTTTTTGAAAAAGATCGATTTGCGGTCGAAAACGGCTGCAGAATTGTTGAAGTTCATCCCGGTTATTCCAAAATCGAGCTGGAAATAACGCCGCATCATTATAACGCAACAGGCATCGTACAGGGCGGGGCGTTGTTTACGCTTGCCGATTTTGCCTTCGCAGTGGCGTCAAACGCGGCTGGAGATCGCGTTGTCGGAACGAGCGTCTATATGAACTTTTTCAAGGCGACTCGAACTGGCGTTCTAACTGCGATTGGCAAGGAAATCAGCCGATCAAGAAAACTCTCGACGGTTGAAGTTCAGATTTTTGACGAAGAGAACAATCTCATTGCCCAATTCCAGGGAAACGGTTACATCTTAACGCCGCCAAAACAATAAACGTTTCTTTTTAGAAGCATTTCAGAAGCGACCGTCAATTTCTGTCCCGCAATAATTGCAGACGTTTTTAATTCCCTGTGGATTGTCTGCCAGGGCGCTGGCGTCGATTCGGTAGCCGTCTCGAACAATAACCGGTTTGCCGCAATTGGGGCAGTAGGTTGCCTCGTATTGCGCCGCGCGGACGTTGCCTAAATAGACGTATTTCAGCCCGGCTTTGCGAGCGATGTTCCACGCTCGAAGAAGCGTTTCAAATGACGTTGGTTGCCTGTCGATTATCTTGTACTTCGGATAAAAAGCAGAAAAATGCACTGGCACGGCGTCGCCAAGAGTCTCCAAGACCCAATCGCACCACGCCTGCAAGTCGGAATCGGAATCGTTGCCGACGTCTGTGGCTGAACCGTTTCCAGTAATCGACGGAACGACAAGGTTGGTAACTTCCAGCCAAACGTCTGTCTCATTCTTAAGATACTTCAGCGTGTCGAGAACAACGTTGACGTCAGCGCGGCAAAACGCCTGATAGTATTCCGGACGAATTCCCTTTAAATCGACGTTGGCAGCGTCCATATTCTCAAAGAGAATTTTACGCGCTTCCGGCAAAATATACCCGCCTGTAACGGCGACGTTTTTCACGCCCAAGTCTCGGCACGCTTTGGCGGAATCCGCAGCGTACTCGTACCAGACGACCGGGTCGTTATACGTATACGCTACGCTCTTGCAGTCGTGAGCGACAGCCGTCTGCGCGATCTGTTGGGGTGAAACTGCAACGCTGCGAAGTTCGTCTTCCTGACTTGACGAGAGCTGAGAATTCTGGCAAAACAGACATCCCAGATTGCACCCGGCGGTTCCCAGCGACAAGGCAGTCGAACCGGGATAAAAATGCGCCAACGGCTTTTTCTCAATCGGGTCGATTGCCAGCCCGGTATTGATTCCGTAGGTTGTACTGACGACTTCTCCGTTTCTGCAGGCTCGAACGTGACATACTCCTCGCTGACCTTCGGAAAGCGAACAGCGGCGAGGACATACGGGGCATACAACTTTGTTTGACATAACAGTTTTTGATATTGGGTGTTAAGGGGATTACGCAGCGCTGTCGCCAACCGCTCGAGCGATAACGGCGACGGTTACGCGTTCGACGCCTATGGATTTCATCATTTTGGCTATTTCGTTACACGTTGCGCCGGTAGTCAGAACGTCGTCAACAATCATGACGGATTTTGGCGGTTTGTCTGTTTCCACCCACCATCGCCACTCGAACGCGCCGCGGACGTTGTCGCGTCTTTGTCGAGGGGTCAGCTTTCTTTGAAGCTCTGTTGCTGCGTGACGTTTGAGTGCGTTGACGTATTTTATCCCGCTGAAATCGGAAAGAGTTTTGGCTATCGTCTCGGCGTCGTTGACACCGCGTTCCTGAAAACGATATTTGTTCATCGGAACGGGCGTTATCCATTCGACGTCCAGAGCCGAAGATCCTTTCAGGCGCATTCGATACAAACTTTCTGCCAGCGCGCGAGCAAGAGATTGACATTCCGGTTTTTTAATCAGATAGATAGCGTCTTTAAGCAAACCGTCGAACATGCCCAGCGTTACAACCTGATCGAATGCGAACTTCTCTCCCCGGCAATGAACGCAGTATCGCGACGACGAGCGCCCCTCCGTTCGATACGCGCCGCAAAAAGGACATCCTTTCCATGGGTTGATTATTAAAGCTTGCCAGCATTCCGGACAGAAATAACGATTCAGGAGCCGATCTTCTCCTGGCAATTCGTTAATTTCCTTATTGCAAACATAGCATCGTGGTGGAAATACCAGACGCAACAGAGAGTCCAGAATGATAGAATTCATGGCTTTCCGGGAGTCGTTAATCTTTGCTCTGGCTATTGCTTGAAGTTTCTTTTTCCGCTGCCAGCATGCTTTTGACTTTGCTGCTCAACACGGCAAAGGAGCTGGAAAGCTGAACGGTTTCGCAAACGACAGATGGCGGCGTAACAAGCCGGACAGGTGAATAGTTCCAGATCGCACGGATGCCGGCGTGAATCATTTTGTCTGCCACAAGCTGGGCGACGCTTTGCGGGACGGTTACGATTCCGATAACAATCTGATTCTGTTCAACAAACGATTCCAAATCGTCAATCGAATAGACGGGGCAGGAACGAATTGACGTCCCGATTTTGTTTTTGTCCACGTCAAATGCGGCGCAAATGCTCAAACCGTGTTCAACAAATCCGGCGTAACCGAGAATTGCTCCGCCTAACGCCCCGGCTCCGACCAGAACCGCTTTGCGTTTTTTGTCCCAGCCGAGGAACGATTCAATCCGGTTGATAAGTTCGTCGATATTGTATCCGACTTTCGGTCGTCCGGAAATGCCTGTCATGGATAGATCTTTTCGGACTTGGACGCTGATAAGCCCTAAATCCTGGGCAATTCGCGTACACGACGCCCTCTCGACGCCTTCGTGCTGATACAGTTTGAGCTGCCGGAGATAAAGCGGCAATCGCTGAAGACTGGGGCTGGGATATCCCTTTTTGTAATCTTGCGGTACGTTTTTTTCCGATTTATTCATGATAATTTAATTCCGAATTAACTCCGCCGCCTGTTCTCCGGAATGAATACAGGCGGGAACTCCTACGCCGCGATAGGAGTTGCCAGCAAGAGCCAACCCTGGCATAGCGTTAACGATCTGTTCGATTTCAGCAACTCGATCCAAATGACCAACGTAATATTGCGGCATTGTATTGGGCCAATGAGCCGTGTGAACGGCAAACGGCTGTCCTTCAATTTTTAACAGCGGACGCATTTTTTCAACCAGTAACGGCGTTAGCTGTTCGTCTGGCATGACCGCAAGGGACGGATCTCTTGCCCCGCCGGCGAACACGCGAATCAACTGCGTCCCTTCCGGCGACCTGTGCGGGTACTTGTGAGTCGAAAAGCTCATGGCTAAAATCGGGGAATGTTCGATTGCCGGGACGACGGCGCCCATGCCGTCCATGGGGTGATGAATCTGCTCGTTCTTAAACGCCATAGACGCAATTGCCGTGCCGGTGTGACCGATTCCACCCAACAGTTCTCCCAGACGCGCGTTTAACGGCGCCAGCAGTTCTTTTGTATTATACGACGGAGCTGCGATAATTACGCCGTCAAAAAGCTCTGTCCACGTTTGACGTTCCGACTCCGGCTTGTCCTGACCGTCCTGCCATGTAACTCGCCAGACGGGGCGATCTGACGCCGACTGATCCTGGTTCAAACTCGTAACTCGGCAATTCAGATGGAACGTCCCCTGGGGCAGTTTATCGACAATCGTATTGATTAGCAGTGAAAAGCCGCCTTTGAGGGTAACGAACATGCTGTATCGTGGACCGCTTTCCGTCCCGAGTTTAGCCGCCGTCTTGGCGTCGCGTTCCGCTTTGCGACGTTTTGCCATTTCAGCTCGCATAGCGAGGATGAGGCTGCGATGTTCTTTTTCCATTTCGCGAAAACGCTCCATCGTAGCCAAAACGCTCAGCTCTTCCAGATTGGCTCCGTAGACCCCGGAAACCAACGGTTCGATCAATCGCTCATAGACTTCTTTTCCCAGACGTCGCCGACCGAATTCCGCCATGCTTTCGTCTGCATCGTCTTTTTTACGGGGGATGAACAGTTCCAGACCCGCTCGGATTTTACCCAGGGGGCTGAGCAGACCGGTTGTCGCCAAAGGCCACATTTTGGTCGGAGCCATCATCAGGAATCCTTCCGGCAGCTTATGCAAGCGATTCCGGAACACGACAAACGTCTGTCGATATTGAGAACTTGTCGTTATCAGCTGATCGGAAATCCCGACTCGTTTGCACAAATCCAGCCCCCAAGGAACCGTCGTGATGAAATTGTCCGCCCCCTCTTCGATTTCCAGCCCGTCTTTGATAACTGTATTTAGAACCCCGCCCGCTCGCGGTCGAGGATCAAAAATTTTGATTGACGTTTCCGGACTGAGTTCATGGATATGAAACGCCGCCGCCAGACCGGAAATTCCCGCTCCGATAACAGCAACGCGCCTGCAGGTTGATTTATTATCTTGTTGCATATATGAGAATGATTAGTAATTAGTAGTAAGTGGTTAGTGGTTAGTGAGAGTGACGCTTGCGTCCTTACCACTGAATATTTACCACTTACCACTCCGCACTTCTAACACTGCATTATATCCCTTTTCAAATTTAAAGCAATAAATTTTTATCGATTTTTAGAAAAAATACCGCTTTTTTGGAAATTTTTACGAAGAAAAAATGTCTCAATTTCATGAGGCTATGTTCAACTTTTACCAGTTTGACAGGGCTGCGAGAAAAGAACTCGATTTACGCCTTTATGGCTTGACAACAGATATTGGATATATTATAATAGGCAATAGGCAGATTAGTAATTAGTGGTTAGTGGTTAGTACGCAAGCGTTCGTCTAACTTACCACTTTCCACTTACCACTTCCCATTCCCTACTCCCCATTCCCTATTCCCTAACTTCCATGCAACGTTACGAATTTACTCCGGAAGACGATTATTCGATTTACACTCAAGCGGCGTACAGGGCGACCGGCTGCGTATATCACTGGAACATGCCCGTTCGACCTGACCAGTTGGGCGACATCGCGACTCTGCCCGTTTACGGCGCGTTTGTCAGCTTTAAGCGAGTCGGTCAGCTGCGATCTTGCATGGGTACGCTCGGACCCGGTAAAAAGCTGGCTCAGGCGATTAACGACGCCGCTCAGTCTGCCGCGTTGGAAGACCCACGATTCCCGGAAATCGCGCCGGCGGAACTGCCGTTTTTGGAGATGGAAGTCTGGATTTTGTGGGAACCGGAGGTTATCGAAGCCGATCCAGACAACGTCATTATCGGCAAGCACGGTCTGATCGCTTCTCGAGGACGCAACCGCGGACTTCTTTTGCCGTCGGTCGCGACAGAGTACAAAATGGATCCGGAAACGTTCTTAAGTCACACGTGTCTCAAAGCCGGGCTGCCGGCGGACGCATGGCGCGACGGCTCGGTTAAAATCGAACGTTTTGAAGGACATTTTATCAAGGGCGACTTTCCCGCTTGCGCTGCGGAATTGCAGGACGACAATCAAATCGTCGGGACGGCTTACGGACCCCAGCCCAACGCTCGGCATATTGCCGCTCTGGCAGACTTCGCCCGTCAAAATGCGTTGGCGATTTTCAAGGGAGGAACGGAAAGCGCATATCTTCCAGGCGCGTTCGACGGCAACGTTCACGGCGCTTTAGTCAGAATGAAGCTCGGTTCGCGCGGTCAGTATTTGGAATCCGTCCGGATGTCATTGCAAAATACGATTCCTTTTCAGACGACGGTTTTGGAACTGACAAGGGCGATTTGCAGCGGCGTAATGCAGCAGATCGGAAAACAGGACGCTCCAGAAAACTTCGTCATGGGGCTTTCTGTTTTCTTTGAACCCGCAAAACAGGGAACCGCCGCCAATTTCGATCCCTCGGGAATCAAGACCTCAGACCGCGGTATTTTTGTAGCGCAAGGCAAGGCGTGGGCGTTTGCCTTCGACCCGAAATCCAGCCCGGAGATACTGCTGGATCGCGCGCTCAAACATGCAGGCTTTTCCGCCGACAGCAGCGTCGAGGTTTACTCAATGCGAGTTATCACGACCGAACCACTTTTGCTCACGACCAATGTCCCCAGCGCTCAGCAACTGCAAAAAAATCGAACCCCGGTTGTCGCTGGAAAGTTTTATCCCGCCGACGGAGAAGAATGTAAAAAACTCGTCGAGACGCTCTTTCGGGAGGCGGAATCCCCAAAAGAACAGTACGCCGCCGCGATCGTTCCTCATGCAGGCTGGATTTATTCCGCCCGACTGGCAGTCAGAACGCTGGCGAAAATCGAGTTCCCGTCGAGAGTTGTTATTCTCTGCCCGAAACACACGGCGTTGGGCGTAGATCTGGCTGTCGCGCCGCAGGAAAAATGGATTCTTCCGACAGGGGCGGTCGACCTCGATCAGGATTTTGCCAGACGCCTTGTAAAAGAATGCGACATGCTTCAGCTCGACTCCGAGGCGCATCGAAACGAACATTCCATCGAAGTCATTCTGCCCTTTATCGCCTCTCAAGCGCCCAATTCCCAGTACACGGCAATCGCGATTGGGGCTGTCGATTACGAAACGATCGACAAACTGTCCGACCAGCTGGCGGCGTTCTTTTCCAAATTCAAAACTCCGCCACTGTTTGTCGTCTCCAGCGACATGAACCATTACGCCGACGTTGATACGACCATTCAACAGGACAAAAAGGCGATGACGGAAATCGAAAGCCTTGATCCGGAAGGGCTGTTTACCGTCTGCCGAAAAGAAAACGTTTCCATGTGCGGCGTCGCTCCTGCGGCTCTCGTCATGGAAACGCTCAAAAAAATGAATCTGTTACACGAGGCGATCCTCGTCGGACACACCACCTCCGCCGTCATTTCCGGCGACAACGACCATTGCGTTGGCTATTGCGGATATTTGTTCAAATAACAAGGCTATTAAATGGAGTCCCGACAATCCCTGTTGTTTAAGATTCGCTTTGCTCTGGCGTTTTTTATGCTGGCTCTGGTTATCAGCGGCGTTACAGCGTTTCCTCTGCAAAGCGAAGTGCATTTGCTCAACCAGTATTTTGGACAAGGCACGGCGTTTGGCGAGAAGTTTTCGGACGTCGCAATCTATCTGAAATACATTCAGAAAGGGTTAGACAAGACTGCCGCTCAGTTCCCGTTTATGAGTTACGGGACGGACTGGCTGGCGTTCGCTCATATTGTAATTGCCATCGCGTTTATCGGACCGTTTCGAGATCCGGTTCGAAACATTTGGGTAACGCAGTTTGGAATAATTTGCTGTTTGCTTGTGTTTCCGCTGGCGTTTATCTGCGGGGCGATTCGCGGCATTCCGATTTTTTGGCAGCTGATCGACTGCTCGTTCGGATTCTTCGGTCTGTTCCCGCTTTTGCTGGTTTATAAATGGACGAAAGAGCTGGAAGGGAATAGGGAGTAGTCAATAGGGAATAGTTTAGAGAGTGGTAAGTGGTAAGTTAGATGTGCGTTTGCGTACTAACCACTAATTACTAATCTTACCTAATCCTGCCCCTGACATTTAACTCACAATACAAACCATGAGAACTATCGCATTCACTTTACTGACGTTGATTTCAATTTCTTCCGCGGCGTTTGCAGACGTCGCTTTGACGGCTCAGGAGGACGGCTCGATTGTCGTTACCGCCGACGGGAAACCGTTTACGACGTTTATTCCCAACAACCACAACAAGCCGATTCTTTATCCGCTTATCGGACCGACGGGAGCGGCGATGACGCGGCAGTACCCGGTTGAAGACGCTCTGCCGACGGAAAAGAAAGACCATCCGCATCAGCGTTCGAGCTGGTTTGCCGCTGGCGACGTCAACGGGCTAAGCTATTGGCATCAGGAAGACTCGTTCGGAAGTCGGGTTGCGCCCGCAGGGCACATTCTTCCTCAAAAAGTGGAGATCGTCGCGCCCAACGCCATATCCATGCAGGCGAACTGGGTCGATACAAAGGGAAACGTCGACCTCAAAGAATCCCGCGTTATGAAGTTCTTCGCCACTCAAGACCAGCGATGGATTGACTTCACGATTACGCTCACGGCGGAAAAGGACTCTGTTACGTTCGGCGACACCAAGGAAGGGCTTTTCGGCGTTCGCGTTGCCGGGACGATTAAAGTCGACGCCAAGCTGGGCGGAAAGATCGTCTCGTCTGACGGGCTGACGGATGGCGCGGCGTGGGGCAAGCCGGCGTCATGGGTCGATTACAGCGGTCCAGTGGGGGAAGACAAACACCGCGTCGGAATCGCTATTATGAACCGTCCAGACAGTTTCGCCTACCCGACGCACTGGCACGTTCGAGAATACGGACTCTTTGCCGCCAACCCGTTTGGGCTTCATGACTTCTACGGCGCCAAGTCCGGAAAGAACGGCTCTGTTACTCTTAAAAAAGGCGAATCGATTACATTCCAGTACAGAATTCTGCTTCACGACGGGAACGAAATCGACGGTCGCGTTGAAGAAAGCTGGAAAGAATATTCAAGGCAGTAGGCAAGAGGCAGTAGGCAGTAGGGAAATCTTTTCTACTGCATACTGCCTTCTTTATTCATCAAACCAACGGAAGGTTTTTTTAGACAATAGGGAATATGGCATAGAATTTAAATTCGCCGCAGGCGAACTACTACTGCCTACTGCCTACTGCCTATTGCCTATCTCACGGCATTCCCGGGAGCTTGCGTTTAGGTTTGGCTCCTGCGTCCGGGTCGTCAATGTCGGCGCTGGGCGCGGGCTTTTTAACCGACGGCTTGAACGTTGGGATGTCGTCCTCTTCTTCCGGACCTTCGACAGCGTTGGCTTTAGGGGCTGCCTGAGCTTTCGGTTTAGCGGACGTTGTCGCTTTCGGAGCTGTGGTTTGTGGGCTTGGTTTGATAAACGGTCTGAGCGACGGTTTGCCCGTCGCAGACGATCCGGATTGCGGACCGGCTTCGGAATTCACGGAAATGTCATAGCAGCACAACAACGAATCCGAACGAATAAACATCTTTCCGTTTGCGATAACAGGAGCGGTTACGCCCCGATAGCTCGACCCGCCGGGCAGCTGAAGTTTACCGTTGAGAGCAAAGTTTGTACTGTTGGCGGAAACGAGGAACGCTTCGCCATGAGCGTTTCGGACGTAAAGCGAGCCGTCAGCGTACGTGCAGACGCAGCCTTTTCCGCATTTCTCGGTTGCCCATTGGAGCTTGCCTTCTTTCAAATTGAAGCATGCGAGGCGTTGTTCTGAACATCCGAAAATATAGTTGTTGACGCGAATCGGAGAATTCATTCTGGCTGCCTGGAATTCGTCGGTATTGTAAATTTCGTTGACGGTAAACGTAGACGCGCCAGCCGGTTTTTTCGGCCAAATCAGCGCGCTTCCCTTTTCAGCAGGTGCGAAAATGGTTTGAGCGTACCAGATCGGCGTGGCGCCCAGCTGGCTTTCGCCGAACTTGTCGTAACTCCAGAGTCTGTCGCCGCCGCGGACTCGAACGCCCATGATGGACTTGTCCGTCATAACGATATACTGCTGAGTTCCGCCGATAGACGCTTTGATAATCGAAGCTGAGCTGGCGCCCTCTCCCACAGCGCATTTCCAGGGACGCATGCCGCTAAGATAAACCGGTTGACCGTTGACTCTGAACATGGCGCAAATGGTTGCATTCTTTCCGCCAGGCGTGCAGACGACCCATTTCCCGTCGACCATGAGCGACTCGCCGTATCCGTCAGCTGGAACGATTCCGCCCATGTCTTTGACCATGCTTCGACGCCACAGGATTTTTCCAGATCCGGCGTCGCAGCAGACGATGTCGCCGGACGTTCCTGTGGTGTAGACCATGCCGCGATGAACCGTTGGCGTGGATTTTGATCCCAGTCCTCCGCCGCCGTTTCGAGCTGGAGCGATAGGCGTCGCCCATTTGGGTTTGCCGGTTTCAGCATTGATGCACAGAAGATACTCGACATTTTTCAGCTGGGTATTGGTGTAAATGCTGTTCCCGACGATAGCGAGAGAACTGACGCCGTGCCCGACCTTGGCGTTTTTCCAAACCAGAGGCGGACCTTCTTCAGGCCATTGTTTCATCAGCCCGGATTCTCGGGAGACGCCGTCGCGATTCGGTCCGCGATACTGCGGCCAGTCGTCTGCCATAACAGACGTAGTTAAAACCAATGCAATAATGAGGAGGAGTTTTTTCATGATAGTAATGTTGATTAGAATGAGTAATGAGTAATTAGTAATTAGTAATTGACGCAAGCGCCACGCAATAATTACTAATTACTAATTACTAATTGCTAATTACATACACCCCTATTATAACCTAAAATCTAAATAAAAAGCAAGCGGGGGTCAGAATTTCTCAGGAAAAAAATCTTCAAATTTAAACGAATAATCAATACGACGTATCGCAGTCGGGGAAAAATATTCAATCTGGCGTATCTTGGCATTGGACGGAACTGTAAAGTAATATTTGACTTCCGCGCCGCGATCGCTCTGCCAGACGGTTTCCCAACTGCTGGACGCATAACGCTTCCCCTCGCTGTCGACAGCGTACGCCTTGTTGTAGTTAAGCCACGTCATATAAGACCGAAGACCGTTATAAGACTCATCGAACTCGATAGCGATATTAGCTTCTACTGTCTCTTGCCTACTGCCTACTGCCTTAACAACCACAACCGCCTGATCTTTTCGTAAGGACTGCGGTTTGCTGTCAGTGGGAATCGTAAACGTAAACGTCTTCTGTTCGCCAGCGATAACGACGCTCAGGTCGCCGGATAAGGTTTCAGGTCTTTTTCCGTTTTCGGACGACAACGGAAAGATAAAATCCATGGGTTTGGCGAGCCCTTCCCCAGCAAGAATCTGAATGGACTCTCCCGTTTTGACGGTTCCGTCAGCGTACTGCATTTTCGGAAGAATGTCGATATAAATCGGTCTCAGACGTGGTTCCCAGGCTAAAATCAACCCGGTTCGAATGGTACTCGACGACGGGTCAGCCGGTCGAACCGTCACGCTCCATTCCTGAAGTTCAAAGCGGAAAGCGCCGGGGTAGAATATAGAGGGCGTAGGGAGTAGGGAGTAGGGAGTAGGATTTAAATTCGCCGCAGGCGAATTACTATTCCCTATTCCCCATTCCCTATTCCCTGATTGCGGCGTAAGCCGCACAGCTTTGGGACGTTCAAACCAGGAGTAGTTCAGACCGTAGCGCTGAACCAGCTCGTCCATGGCTTTCCAGAACAGGGTGGATTGCGGACGCTCAATCGGCGCGTCGAGAAGTTTGTCGTCCAGACGTTTAAAGTCGATCGGGTTGCCCGTTTTCTTTTCCGCCGCTTCCAGCCAGGCGCGCAGCGATTGGACAGGGAGGTTTTCCACGGACGACGGTTCTAAAAAAGCCAACGCGCTTCGTTCGTCCCACGCTCGCCGGATTCGCTCAATTCGTCGCTTGACGTCGGCGGGCAGCCCAGGTTGATTCGCGTCCGGCAGCGCAACGCCGGAGTCCGGTCCCAATTCAATAAGCTGTTTTTCCGCCCGATCCCGCAACGCCGGAATCGGCGACTGAAGCTGCGCCGACCAGTCTTCCGCCATAACAGTCGAGGAAAGAAGCAGAACGATGAGTATGAGGATTTTTTTCATGATGGTTATTAAAAGTGCATAGTGTGTAGTGCGTAGTGCGTAGTGCATAGTATTTAGCGAGAGGAGCGCTTTGCGTCCTAAGTACTGTGCACTAAATACTATGCACTAATTATCAATACGTCTATATTTCTCAAGCAGTTCGAGCGTCGCTTTCATGTCGTCCGGGAGCGGGGCGGAGACGTCGATCAGCTGTCCGGTTTCCGGGTGATGGAACTGAACGCGTCGAGCGTGCAGCGCCTGTCTGCTGAGGACAGGAGAGGCAGTAGGCAGTAGGCAGTAGGCAGTAGTGGAATCTTGACTACTGCCTCTTGCCTCTTGCCTATTGCCTATAACTTTTTCCCCGATTTCTGCTCTTCCGCCGTAAAGGCGATCGCACAGAATCGGGAACCCGGCGTGCATGAAGTGCAGTCGAATCTGGTGAGTTCGCCCGGTTTTGGGCATGGCTTTAATGTACGTATAGCCCTTGTATCGACGGAGGACTTCGTAAAAGGTTTTGGCGGGCTTGGCGTCTGGACAGGAAAAGCGAATCGCCATTTTTTCAGACTGATGCGGATGCGGACCGATGGGGGCGTCGATAACGTCGCGATCTCGGGGCGGGGCGCCGGAACAGATGGCGACGTATTCTTTTTGAATCTCCCGCTGTTCAAACTGAGCCGCCAGCTTCATGTGAGCGAAATCGGTTTTGGCGACGATAATAACGCCGGACGTGTCCCGGTCGAGCCGATGGACGATTCCCGGTCTGGCGGCTCCGCGAACCTGAGACAGATTGTTCTGAAAATGAAACGCCAACGCGCCGACGAGCGTACCCGCCCAGTGCCCACGCGACGGATGGACGACCATTCCCGCTGGCTTGTTTATAACCGCCAGCGACTCGTCTTCGTAGAGAATATCGAGCGGGATTTCTTCCGGGATGGGCGCCGATCGCGGCAAGTCCGGCAGAGTAAAAGCGATCTTCTGCCCGGGTTTGATTCGAAACGCGGGCTTTGCCAATCCTGGCTTGTCGTCGATAACGGCGCAACCAGCGGAAATCGCCTGGCGAATTGTTACACGACTATATCGCGGCAGCAGCCCTGCCAGCCAGGCGTCCAGACGCATTCCAGACGACTCGTTGTCTACGACAAAGACAATCGTTTCCCCCGGCTGACCCGACCTTGCATCCAAAGCCGCCGAATCCTGATCCGATTCCGGAAAAAAGCCTTCTTCGTCTAAAGCGCTGTCAATGTTATCGTTATCCGTCATGATGATAAATAATAATTTTGGAAGGCGACAAAATGGAGTTTTCTCAAACCTTAATTTTTAGGCGAGAGGAAAAGGGAGAATTCCTGGATGCCTTCTCCGCGGACGGCTCCAGTCTGGGTGTTGTAGTAAATGACGGAGCTAGACGCTTCGCTACGTCGTCCGTTCCAGATTTTCTGGCAGGAGATGAAAGCGGGACGCTGTCCGTCGCCTTCAAGCGTGATCATGCCGTTTTTCCCCTCGTAGGTGATTTTATCGGCATTGGCGTTGTAAATCAGTCGATCTTTTGTCAGCCCTGTCAGGTCAACGCCCCCAGAGGCAATAAACGCCGACTTGGCGGCGGCGAGTTGCGAGTTGCGAGTTGTTGAATTCGCCGCAGTCAAATCGCCGCTGCCTACTGCCTCTTGCCTACTGCCTAAATTAGCCTGAATTTCCATGTTGTCGCATTGAAGGATAAACGCCTGTGGCGGCAACTCTTCAATTTTGAATGTTGTAACAGTTTTCCCGATTTCGTCAATGGGAGAGTAAACCGCTTCGACTTGTCCGGAAAAGACAAACGTCTGGAGCGAACGAGTGTCAAACGCCCCGTCCAGCCGCTTTTGGAAGTTTACGCTCAGGTTAATTAAAGAGTCGGCAGTAGAATCTTCGACGCCGTTTTCAGCCTCTGGCTTATTGCCTAATCGCCGCTGTGTCATGGCTCGTCCAGGTCCGTCGGCGACGAAAGTTTGATCTTTCATATTGATTGTCAGTTTTGACGTCGTCAGACAGTCCACAGCTGCGGTAACGCCGTTTTCGACGGTTTCATTTTCCAGTCGAACGCTGCTGTTAAGTACGATGAATCGAACGTCAATCGAGTTTTGCAGCTCTGCGGAATTCAGGTTTTGGAAGTCGATTTTTTTGTTAAGCGTAATCGACATGGAGTTGCATTGAGCGAACTGATTTTTTTTCTGTAGACAAACTTTCCCGTTAAAGGTTAGCGTATCGTCCTGAAATTCCATGCTCTCAGACCAGTTGATTTTTGCGGGCGTCCAGGCGGCTTGGGCGCTATTGCCTACAGCCTCTTGCCTATTGCCTGAATTGCTGCCTTCCCCTTCCTCTTGTAATTCTCCTAAAAATATAGCTTCCCCTTCGGAATTAATCCAGATTCGGTTGGTTCCTCTGTTGATATTGATAATCGATCCGGTTAGCAGCGTGTTATTGTATCGAATTTTTGCCGGTTCCCCGATTAAGGCGGCTGAGGCGGACGGTAGGGTCAGGTTGAATATCTGAATCTGAGAACCACTCATTTCCAGCCTGCCGGAGCTGTTATCGCTATTGATCAAGGCGTTGTTCTGTACGACTCGAACGTCGTTTTCAAGAATCAGTTCGGCAATCTGAGGTTGTCCCTGCCCAAGAAGTATTTTTCCCCGCAGAAGCTCGCCGACGACGGAGTACGAATTGCTTGAGGCCGCAGACAGCAGGTTGTTGTCAATCGGCGAACCAGACGACGGATACTGTTTATTTGGTTCGCCTGACGGCGAATGCGTAATTTCGTTCGCTACGCTCACTACATTACTGCCTTCCAATCCACCTTGCTCCTTGCCGCCTAAATCATCAAACCAAAGTTGTAACGTTTTGACCTGCGCAGTTATCGGATTCGATTTTAAGATGACTTTTTTATTTGCATGCATTCTGGATACGGTCAGTTTATCAGCGTTTGAGGTTGACGACTCTGATTTTTGAGAGATCCAGAAATAAATGTTGTCTGCCAAAATAGACGCTTCCGAACGATTGTCCTTTTCCAATTCCATGCGAGCAGAGCCTTGGATTGATACGATGTTCTCGTTGGGGTATTTCTGATCCGGTTCGAGGCGAAGACGGTCAGACCATCTGATTCGGACCTGTTTTCCATCTTGATCCATTGGTGCGCTTATCCAGCCAGGGCAATTGCATTCCATCGTTCCCAATCTTCCGTTTTCTCCGACTGAATAAAACAGATTTTGGGTGGAAACAAGACAGTTCTTATAATAAATCTCGTTTTGACGATTGGAAGAGTCAAGTTCAAAGCTTAACGGCGACAGGGTTGCAATCAGTCTGGAGGTATGGATTTTTGTCTGATATTCCGGGGCTTCAATAACAACCAGCGGACCAAGGGCTTCGAGTCTTTCGAGCTGAAGGTTCCATTCGTTTATTGGGGATTGAGTTGCGGATTTCGGCTTTGAATTGCTGGCTTTTTTATTGACGCGTTTGGGTGTGGCAAAAAAAAGTTTCAGGGATTGACATCGAATAGAGTTTGGCGCTTTATTGGAAACCATTTGAATGAGTGAAACGTTTTGTTCAAAAGTTGCATTGTTACTCAGAGCGTTGAAGACAAACGGACCGTCGCAGTGCAGTTCTATTGGAGAGCTGAACAAATCGGTTTGGTCGTTGTGGTTGTTGTTTTGGGCGTTTGTCGGCGGAAAAATGGTCAAGCGCTGAAGTTTATTTATTGTTACATTTTCGATTTTATCCAAAATGGGCGAATTGGAACCCTTCTCTTTCTTGGAACCAAACAGCCCGCGATTGATAAGCTGAATTTGCATTCCGGATCCAACGCCCTGTGTGCGACCGTATTTAAAATTAACGTTGGCGTTAGTCCAGATGCGACCTTTGTCAATATTAAAGTCCTGCGTTTCAAAAGTGACGTTGTTTTCCTCGCCTTTGCTGACAACGCGAATCTTGCCGTTAAGCTTTCCGCCTAAAATACGATTGTCGTCTTTAAAACCATGAAGAATTGATTTTTCAAAATCTAGTATAATTGTTCCCTTGCATTGAACAATAATCGCTTTGGACGAATTATCCGGATCAAGAAATACGACTGTGCATTTGTCAATGCTTATTGATTCTGAACTTAAAAATTTATAGTCGCCTGCAAGGACGTGTATGTTTTTGTAATTCAAATGTCGGAAGCTGTTGACTTCCCAATCGTCCGGACTAAAGAGCGCCATAATCTGTGAATCCGTCGGAGGTTCGTCAGAACCTGACGTTTCCATTTTTTTATATTTTGAGGCGGGCTCTAACAGCGGCGCAATAAGAATATTGTACACCGACGCCAAAATGGACAATACAAGAATGGTCGTCAGAATTCGGATAGCTTTTTGCATTTGCTTTCGATCCCCTTAAGGGCGTATTTTCCTGTAAAAGAACAGACGCATTTTTTACGCTGATTCTTTTTCTTGCGGCGCATACAGTTTAATCAACAGACTGGAGGAATTGTCCTGCGGCAGATCTCGCGAAACGTTTTTGGATTTGACGCAGTACATATTCGAGAAGAACCCGGGAACGTCTGTGATGTCGACCAGACCGACGGGGCGACCGGAAAGGTCTATAACCGGCAATTCACTGATTTTTCGTTCCGACATCAATTCTATAGCGTCCATCGCCATCGACCCGGAACGCACCGCCCAAGGACGTTTGGTCATGTATAAAGATATTGGTTCATCTAACGGAACGGTTCCCTGCTCGAACAGCCGGGCTAAATCCGAGTCTGTAAATACGCCTGTTAGAGCGCCGTCGTTATTGACAAGCATGATCGCTCCTGTTCGACGTCCCGGCAGCATCGTATTGACGAAAACCTGACGAATGCTCAGAGAATCGTTTGCCAGTCGGCAACGGTCTAACGGACGTAAAATGGAATCGACTTTACTCAACGCTTTACCCAGCGACCCGGCAGGATGATTTTTTGCAAAATCGACAGGGGAGAAATGCCGCTTTGCGCTCAACGTTAAAGCCAGGGCGTCTCCCAGAGCCAACATCATGGTTGTGCTTGTGCTGGGCGCCAGACCCATCGGACACGCCTCTTGCGGGGAATGAAGGTCAAGTACAACCGTAGCGCTGCGAGCCAGAGAACTGTCTGCCGCTCCTGTAACAGCAATAATCGGAACCCCCATTTCTGTCAAAGCGGGTAAAAGACGGGTAATCTCTTCCGTTTCGCCGCTTTGCGAGAACATGATCATGCAGTCGTCTGAACGGACGCGTCCCAAATCGCCGTGAACCGCTTCCGCCGGATGCAAAAAATGACTTCGTATTCCCAACGACCCCATTGTCGCCATGACTTTTTGACCGACAAGCCCCGCTTTTCCCATGCCGCAAACCAACACATTGCCGATGCATTGATCTATAAGGGAAATCGCCTGACAAAAACTGTCGTCCAGCCGCTGCGCCATTTGCGCCAACGCCGTTGACTCGTCCGACAGAATTCGTCGACCAACTTCTAAAAGTCGTTCGTTAGAGAAATCTTGAGTATTTAATTCCATAATTATAATATAGCATTTATTACGGTTTGTGTAACCGCTTTTTTCAAAGATTGTATCCCATTGTCAATCTGCGCTATTTTACCATAATAGAACAATTGGTACAAGAGCAATCTTTTATTAATTATTAATAGTGAAAATAAAGAGCTGAGATTAAATCGAAAACGGTTAAACAAACAGCAGCGCATTATTGTCGGGTGCGATAAATTTTGGGTTGCGAAAATAGGTAAGATAAGAGGCTAAAACGTAGCCCACGCCTTTAGGCGTGGGATTCAAAACGGCATAAATAGTAATATAACGCACGAAGTCCCCTCCCTTCCCCGCGCCGATTGGCGCGGGGGAGGGGGGGGCCGTCGGGGGGT
>JAFSMW010000134.1 GCA_017447745.1 Thermoguttaceae bacterium | reverse complement strand
TTTTACAGACGGGAAGCAAAGGTATACTATAACCTCGTTGATGGTCGTTTAAAAAGCGTAACCCAACGAGGTTTTTTTGATTTTATAAGCCACTTAGCCTCATCAAATCATGTTCCACCCCCTGAGCAGTATGGATTTTCTTCCGCAGGACAAACTGCGGGCAATACAGACAGAACGACTGATCAACATCGTCGGGCGCGCCTACGAACGAGTAGAGCTGTTTCGCAATCGGTTGGATGAAAACGGCGTTTCGCCGATGGATATTCAGTCTATTGACGACATCGCCAAGCTGCCGTTTATGGTCAAAGCCGACTTGCGCGACACGTATCCGTTTGGACTGTTCGCCTCGCCGATGTCGGACATCGTTCGTCTTCACGCGTCGAGCGGAACGACGGGCAAACCGATTGTCGTCGCCTATACGCAAGCTGACCTCGACGTCTGGTCGGAAACGGTCATGCGAGCGTTTTTGGCTTACGGCATGACGAAGGGCGACGTCCTTCAGAACTGCTACGGCTACGGTCTGTTTACCGGCGGATTGGGCGCTCACCAGGGAGGGGAAGCGTTGGGCGCAACCGTTTTGCCGGTCTCGACAGGCAACTCCGCTCGTCAGCTGATGCTCATGAAAGACTTTGGCGTAACGGCGATTTGCTGCACGCCGTCGTTCTTCCTCCATCTGCTTGACACCGCCGGAGAGCAGGGCGTCGACGTCCGTCAGCTCCCGCTGAAAATCGGCGCGTTCGGGGCGGAACCGTGGTCAGAAGCCATGCGTCAGAAGATCGAAGAGCTGTCGGGTATCAAGGCGTACGACATCTACGGATTAAGCGAGATCGTCGGACCGGGCGTCGGCGGCGAATGCCAATGCCAAAACGGTCTGCACATCTTTGAAGATCATTACTACCCGGAAATCATCGATCCGGAAACGCTGGAAGTTCTGCCGGACGGCGAAGAAGGCGAACTCGTTTTGACGACCCTGTCCAAGCAGGCGATGCCGATTATTCGATACCGCACCCGCGACATCACCAAGATCATTCCGGAACGATGCGAATGCGGCAGAACGCTGCGTCGAATCGCCCGCATTTCCCGCCGGTCAGACGACATGCTCATCATCCGCGGCGTCAACGTCTTCCCGTCCCAGATTGAAACGGCGATTCTGTCGATTGAAGGCGTCGCGCCGTACTACGAAATCATTGTTACTCGAGACGACAACCTCGACCGGATGGAAGTCAAAGTCGAAATTACCGACGCGCTGCTGGGCGACGACACGATTAAAACGCTCGAAACGCTGCAGAAACGCATCACCGCCGCGATTGAACGCATTATTAACATTCGCGTTAAGGTTACGCTGGTTGAACCGCGAACGTTGGAACGATTCGACGGAAAAGCCAAACGCGTCAAAGACCTGCGAAAGATTTAGTTTATGGACTACAAACACTCTCCCGTCGAACGCGTGCATTTGGAAGATTCCACCGATCCCGCCTACAGAGCGGAGCTGGAATCCCGCATTGTTCGCAAGGGAGTGGTCGGCATCGTCGAACGGGACGGGAAGTACCTGGTTATCCAGAGATCGGAATTCGTTCCCGCGCCGCTGCTGTACTCTTTTCCCGGTGGCGGAATTGAGCCGGGCGAAACCCCGCAACAGGCTCTCATTCGAGAGTTCACCGAAGAACTGGGCGTTCCTTGTACGCCACGGCGACGGATTCTGGAATCCCTTTCCGCCTGGGGCGCGCATATTGCGTGGTGGCTGGCGGACATGACCGACGAACAGATTGCCGCCATTAAGCCGTCCGAACGGGAAGTGGCGCAGGTTCTTTGGCTTGCGCCGGACGAGATTAAAAATTCTGACAATAACATTTCCAGCATGTACCTGTTCTTCGACTGGCTTGAAGAACAAAAATCGTCATGAGCAAACTGTCCGTTTCTGTCGCTATTGCTGTGTACAATTCTACACAATACATGAAGCCGCAGCTGGACAGCATTCTGGCTCAAACGCGCCTGCCGGACGAGGTCGTTTTTGTCGACGACTGCTCGACAGACGCGACCGTTGCAGAACTGGAATCGTGGAAAGCGCAAGCCCCGTTTGAGGTTCGAATCGTCTGCAACGAACGGAATCTGGGCTGTACAAAGAACTTCTCGAAAGCGCTGGGGCTGTGTACAAAAGACGTCGTGATTGTTTCCGACTGCGACGACGTCTGGGAACCGGACAGAATCGAGACGTGCCTCAAGCGCTTTGAATCCGAATCCTCCCTGGGCTTGATTACCGGCAACGCCAAGCTCATCGACGGGGCAGGGGAGTTCCAAAACATGTATCTGGACGAGTACCTGACCCGAATGCACGTTAGGGAATTCTGGCGGTACTTCTATCCGCTCAAGTCGCCCATGACGGTCTGGACGGGCTGTACGATGGCGGTGAGAAAGTCCATTCTGGACAGCGTCCTGCCAGTTCCAGACCAGCTGGCGTGTCACGACATCTGGATTTATCTGCTCGCGCCGCTGTGCGGAAAAGTCGAGTACGTAAACCAGCCGCTGATCAGCTATCGCCTTCACGGGAAAAACTATTCCACCGCCCCGACGGTTGAGCAGTTAAGAAACTCTCCGCCCAAATGGCGGTACTTCAATACGGTTATCGATACGCTCGCAACGCACCCGCTATTGATCGAATCGCTTATCGACAGAGCAAAAACGCTGCCGGAGTCTGAAAAGTACGTTAAACAGCTGGAACGTCAAAAGCGGCATTTCGACGCCCGCCGGGCGATTCAAACCAACGCCCTGACCGGCTTCGCCGCGTTATTAAAAGAACTCGTCCTGTCAGGCGGGTATTTCTGTCACGCTCAATCAGTCCGATCGATTCTGTACGATTTGATTGTAGGACTGGGACTAAAAATGAAATAGGAATTGAAACGCTGGGAAGCGTGCAAAACAAAATCACGAAGTAGAAAAACTTCTTTGGATGACGCCCGTCTCTGGGCGCCTTGACGGTAAAGACGCTCATAACGTTACAATCAATGGAAAAACAAGAGGAAGCGCCAAAGCAGAATATCAACAAGCCACTCATTTCAGAATTAAAAAATTGGAGGAAATGTAAATGCATATAGAATGGATAAAATGCTATCTCAACGTTCCGCTCA
>JAFSMW010000133.1 GCA_017447745.1 Thermoguttaceae bacterium | reverse complement strand
TATCCCCACGTCTTTAGACGTGGGAGAAAAAGATAATTAAAATAATCGTAGCCCCCAGATTTATCTGGGGGATTAAAAAGACGCTCCTCCCCAAACGCTTGCCCTGCAGACTCACCCCCGCGCCATTTGGCGCGGGGGTGAGTCTGAAATTCTCGCGTTATAATCTGTTTATATCCTTTTGGATCCCACGCCTAAAGGCGTGGGCTACGATATCCTAAATATTAATTGTTCCCACAGCTGAAGCTGTGAGGAACAAACGCCTAAAGACGTGAGCTATGTTCAATTGTTAATCTTATCTATATTTGCAACCCCAAATTTATCGTACCCCACGGGAGACTTCTGAGAGACTTCTGAGAAAAAAGCCGATATTCCCAGCCACTCCCAGTAAACTCCCAGCCAAATCCCAGTAAATAAACAATATTCCTTCTCCTTTTTGCCGTTGTACTCGCTGATTTTAAGAAGAATTACTATTTTTCTTAAAAATTTTACGGTTTTTTCTTAATTTTTAAAATAATTTTACTTGACAAGATTTTAGTTTCGATTATAATATTGTAAAACTTTGAGGGTAATTCCGAATTTTTTGTTTTAGTCTCAATTAGATAAATTTTTATCTAATTGAAAACCGATACATCTTCGGAATTTTAGTAATTCCCGAATTGGTCGGGAACATTGTTATTACCACCACGCGTCGTAACAATATTGCTTGCTGTTTAGAGGGCATTGATTTACATGAACAAGTAATATTGCAAAGACCCCTGCCTTAAGTTGTTTGAAGATGAATTAGCGCCTATGTATCACTTTTATTAGCGACAATTAAATAGGACGGATTGTTATTCGTTCCGGCGTTTGGCTATCTTCAGGCAATCTATTGAAAAAACGCTTTAGGCGGTTATCAAAGAAAAAGTTGTTACAACAGAATTATTTTTCAACTGACTGCCGTTTGGTAAGTTTGGGAAGGGTATTTTGTTGTTTTTGCGTCAATTGCAACCCCAGTAAAGAAAGGAGGAATTTTTTATGTTCTATCGTTGTTTCCCCCTGTCCGAAAAAGATTTTTTGACGTATCATTTGTCGTCTTGCTGTGTTTTTTGCACGGTATTTAGACTGTGACAACAGATGAGAGGTTAAATTTGTTTTTTGGTAATGTTGGGGATTGATTTCAAACGAACAAAAGCTTTTCGGCTTTAGTAATCGTTTGAGTATTTGAAGCTCAGAACGTTTTGTTTTTTGGCTATTACCGTCAAAAATGGCGTTCTCGAACAGTTTATACGTTTTTTAAAAAATTTTTTAAAAAAACTGTAACAGATTGGCTTCAAATTGCGTCTATATAACAATAGCAGGCAACTGCAATAGTTATAGTTTTCATTGTTAAAAATTTAAAAACAGTCAATATCATGAAGAAATTTTTTAATCCCAATGCTTTGTCAGTTCCGGCGAACTGTTGCAAAGTCTGTCGAATGTTGGCGAAGACGTTCTTGCCTGTTTTATTTGCGCTGTTGACGGCGTTGTTTTCGTCTGTCGCCAGCGCGCAGGATCAGCAAGAAACGCAAGACCCGAAAATTTATTATTTGAAGGCAGATCAAGAGAGGTCAAATCATTGGGATGAGAGTGGATTTTGGTATGAGGCGAATGGATCCGGGACTGAAAGCGTCCGTCCCTCAGAAATTACCAACTCAATCTTTGTTGTTGGCAACACTTTTCATTTGCGAACCCACAGACCCAATAGAGATGGTAAATATGACACGACTTTTGGGTATTATTATGATGCTGGCAGCCATACCAACAAACTGTACATTGGCTACAAGGTGGACTTGGACGCTGGAACTGTAGATTTGAATAACTACGGTGAAGGCGTTTATGGCGTATTGCATTTGAAAACCCAAGCCGATAGACCAAACGAGGGTAATATTACGGTTGACGATCTTTACATCGGTCACGGAGAAATCTTCCAGGGCGAGACGAATTCTACCATTAACTTGCATGGTTCTCTGACGATTCAGGGCGATGCAAGAATTCGAAATGTGGCAGAGGATAAAATGGCTGTCGAAGATCGTATTTTTAATATTTACAGCGAAATTCATGGCGCCGGTCTGCTGCAGTTTGAATCGGAAAAGACTCACGATAACCACACCTCAGAAATTTATTTAATGAGTTCTAATAACGATTTCAGCGGTAAAGTCTGTGTCGAATCCGGAACGCATATTCATATTGACGACCCAGACGAGGAGCATTATTACTACGACTATCAAACTCATCTTTACCTTGTGGGAGAAAACGCGTTGTGCAACGCCACTCATGTTCTCAATGAGGGCTTTATGTACGCTAATGCTAACCAGAGATTTAAAAATTATGACGGAGATGATTCATACGGTCAGTTTACTGGAGTTGGTCAGCTGATTGTTAACGAAGGCGTTGACGTTGAACTGCTATACGACAACCCGGAGTTCGGCGCTGAACCAATTGGTTTAATTACAGTTAAAAACGAAAATAACAATCCGGGAACCCTGAATTTTAATATCCCTGACGGAATGACGAAAAACATAATCATGTCCGAAGACTCCGCCGATTATTCCAAAATCGAAGGGCAAGGGACTATTAAAAAGACCGGAGACGGAACGCTCCAGATTGTCGCTGCAGCCGAAGGACTTGTTGGGGCAGAAAGCTTTGTCATTTCGTCCGGACGCCTGGATATGGAGGGCTATTTCACCGGCAGCGTTCAAGTAGGAGAGCAATTGGAGTCTGGCGATATTACAGTTGCCACATTCTCCCCTGGCGACCTCGTTAGCGCGACGATCAACGTTCTCGGCGATTTTGACATTGACGAAAGCTCTATACTGGTATTTGAACAGGACGCTAACGGCATGGACAAACTCGTTGCCTCCTATGTTTTTGTCGATCCTGAATCCATTTTTGAATTGACTATGGGCATCGAGAAACCGGGGGAGACGTATTCGATTGTCGTTCAAACGTCAGGCGCTTTTACAGGCGAATACGCCAAAAACGATTTTTGGAATTCTCTGTTGTCTGCTGAAAGCGCCGAAAACTGGACGCTCTCTGTTAACGGCAACTCCGTTTACGCCACGATTAAAGGCGAACCGCCTGCTCCAGTAATTGCTGTACCGGAACCGTCGACGTGGGCGTTGCTGATTCTCGGCGCTGCCGGTTTGTTGTATTTACGAAAACGCAAGTAATAGACGAGCCACGGGTGTAAACCCGTGAGGTAAAACGCAGTGCAAGAGTGAATCAGGCGCATTCATCAATGAAAAACTACCTATATTCGCTACGAGAGATTTATCGCCCCCATTGAGGGAAACGGATTATTACTGGTAAGTTTTTGGGGAGGATTCAGGGCGCTGCTGGGAGAAAACCCGCTATACCCAGCACGCCTGTCTGGTTTTCTAAGTATTTATGTAATATATACATGACTTAAAAGATTTTTAGCTTTTTTGAAGATTTTAATACTTAGATGCTTGACAAATGTTATCTTTCCTAAAATATATAGAACTTGTAAACTTGATGGCATTATTAAACACTTGCCCTGAGTAAGCGCTGATTATTGATTTGCGTTTATCTTATACAAAATTGTTTTTGTTTAAATTGAAATTGTGTAAAAGGCGTTAATACGCAGCTAACCCAAGAAAGGAGGATTTTAATGAGTTACAACCTTTTTACCTCCCATCGGAACAAAATCATTTGATAAATAGTCTAAGCAATATGGGCGATTTTTATTCATTCGCCTATAGATTGATGACAGCTGAGAAATGACGGTTATGAGCGTTTAAGCAGCCGATTGTTAACAATTCCTGAAACGCTTTAACCATTGTTTCGTTATTGCCTGTCTAACGGCGATAGTCAATTTGTTTGCATTGATTGATCATATCGATTCGTAAAATGGATGTTAAGGGAGACGGTAAATTAAAAATATGTTTTTTATAAGCTGTATTATGATTTAATTGTCTAAATGTATGGGAAACCAGCTTAAAAAACGATACCTTAAAATCGAGCGTTTTAAATTATGAACTTTAAAATATTTTACAATTTTCCTCTGAGTCGTTTTTTTATATACGGCAGGTTTGCGTTTTGCATCCTTGTGTGCGCTTTGCTGACATCAAAAAGCAATTGTCAAGCGCAATATGAATATAATCTGAGCGAGCCGACAACAGTTACTAATGTAGATGAATTTGCTCAACAGAATTTGACCCCATATAAAGATTTGATTCTTAATGGATATACATTAACGCTGAATATTTCTGATTCTCAATCAATAACAAAGTATTTTAATGTTAAAGGGGATGCAAGTAAGGATTCAAATATTGTAGTTAAAACAGGTCAAGGCGCATTGACAATTCCGCAGTCGACAACTGTGGTGTTTAGCAATTCCGTTAATGTTTTAACAATTGCTCAAGGCGAGCTTGTTCTTGAGCGAGGCAATTGTATTAAAGTGAATTCGTACGTAGAAATTCAGCAAGATGGCGTGTTAACCGTCAAAGCTCCTATGGGAGGGGCTTTTCTGTCGAACTTGACAGGCTGCGGAATTCTTAATGCCAATACGACTGATACAACTGGAGTTATTCTTGATAATAGTCGTGATTCAGAGTTTTCAGGCGTTATTTCTGGAACGGGCAATCTGTTTAAGACGGGCGACGGCACATTAACGTTGTCCGGCGCCAATACGTGTACAGGCAAGATTGAGGTATCGAAAGGAAGTCTGACGCTAAAAGACGATGCAGTTGTTGCCAATGGTGAAGTGTATGTAGTTGGTTCCGAGCTGACGTATGAAGTTACCAGCGGAGAAAGAACAATTTTGATTACCGATGCAACAAAAATCTATAACACCGTCGATAAACTGATCAAGTCCGGCGACGGAACGTTGAAAATTTATTCAGAAGCGTTATATGGCGTTCGGGCTGAAAGTTGGGTTATATCCTCCGGCAGAATTGATTGTGAAGGTTATTTTGGCACATTCCAGAACGGCATTCAGGTTGAATCCGGCGCAACGTTCTCTCCCGGTCTTTCAATTGGAGAGTATATGACTCGAGGGTCTGACATAACAATTCAAGCGGCTGGAATTGCCTTGTTTGAATTCGACTCCTATAATGAAAATCCCGATCAGCAGAATTTCGACGCGTTCGTCATTGAAGACGGTCCAAGTTATACGTTTACTCTAAACGAAGGCGCGATTGTTGATCTTGTTTTTTTGAACCGCGATGCCGAATCCTGGGCGAAAGAGGGCGCTGAATATCAGTTGGTAGACGACATCAATTTTGCTAAAGACAAAGATTATTCCAGCGCTCTGAGCGGGAATTACGGAGAAATGTTCCAGCTGGTAGGACGTAAAAATCAGGGTTTGTTTCTCATCGGTCGCGGCGCTCCTGAGCCGGGACCGGAGATTGCCGTTCCAGAACCGTCGACCTGGGCGCTGTTGATTCTCGGCGCTGCCGGATTGCTGTACGTTCGGATGCGAAAATAAACGCTATTTTAAGTGTGACATTTCGGAGTGCGAGAGCAAAGCTCTCGCTTTTATACGCGAGCGTTAGCTCGCGTTTCTCGTTAAAAGTCTCTAACTCTTTCGGCGGTGAACTGCATTTTCGTCGTTCTTGTCGTTTACGAAAAAGCGGGAGCTATGCTCCCGAACTCCGAGAAATTTTTTCTCTTTTATTTCTTTCCGGGGTTGTAAATAATCTGCAGCTGGTTATAATAGATAGTATCGGTAAGCTAATAATATAAACGAATAATATTAACGCATTTAGGAGGAATAACTATGAAATGTATCATCAAAGCGGTTGCCGCGATTGTTGTTGTCGGCGTTTGCGCGATTGCCAGCGCTGCGGGAGTTATCTCGTTTGACAAGCTGTCGCCCGAGGCGCAAAACGACTTGATTGTCGACTGGACGTTCCAGGCTGACAACGTTTTCAACGCGGCGAAAGTCGCCAACGAAATCAAATGGGCGAAAGAAGCCGCGGAACGCATTGTCGACCTGACGGAAGACATTGATCTGTCCGACAAAGTCGCTCAGCTGGACGACTTGCAGAAGAAGCTCGACGCTGAAGGCGACAAAGATTACAAGACGCTGTATTTTGAAGTCCGAAAAGTCAAGCGGGAAATCGTATTCTCTAACCCCTTGCTGGATTTTGATTCCATATTGATGGTTCAGAACCCGTATCCGAAAGGAAAGCCGGGCGACGCGACCGACGAATGGTCGCATGAAGCGCGGCACCGTAACGGATACATGGCTTGCGACGGCGGGAAGATTCTGGTTATCGGCTTGAACCCCCGCGAGGTCAAGAAGGACGTTGTTCCAGAACTCAAGGGCGCGTTCTGGCGTCAGGACTTGTCCTTTGACGGCAAAGAGATTCTTTTCTGCTATCGACCCGTTGGCGAGAAGTCGTTTCACCTGTACAAAGTCAATGCGGATGGAACGAATTTGCGTCAGCTGACCCGCGGCGACTACGACGACCTCGACCCGGTTTACACGCCGGACGGGCACATCGTTTTCGCGTCGTCCCGTCAGGGCAGCTACGTCCGCTGTATGCCCATGACGCATGCGTTTGCAATGTCACGCTGCGATTCAGACGGGAAGAACATTTACGTCATTTCCGCCAACGGCGAGCCGGAATACATGCCCAACATGCTTCCCGACGGCCGCGTTATCTTCACCCGTTGGGAATATACGGACAAAGCTCTCTGGCGCGTTCAGTCCCTTTGGACGATGAACCCGGACGGCACGAACCCGCAGACGTTCTGGGGCAACCAGTCCGTTTGGCCGGACGTCCTGACCGAAGCCCGTCCCATTCCGGATTCCAAAAAGGTCGTCTTTATCGGCTTGGGACATCACGCCTGGTTTAACGGCTCGGTTGGATACATTGACCCGACAAAAGGCATGAACTATCCAGACGGTTTGGAACGCATTACTCGAGAAGTCGCCTGGGCGGAAGTCGGCAACGGACCGCAAGACCCGGCGCCGAGTTACGATTACCATACCGCCGGCGCGTATTTCGCGTATAAGACGCCGTATCCGCTTTCCGAAGAATACATGCTCGTTTCCGCCCGCGTTGGCAAACACCTCAGCAGCGGTTCCGATCACGGCTGGTTCTTCAAGCTGTATTTCCAGGACGTCTACGGCAACAAGGAACTCATCTACGC
>JAFSMW010000132.1 GCA_017447745.1 Thermoguttaceae bacterium | reverse complement strand
TGATACTTGTAATACCATAGAGAATATGATACGTAATCGATCGTATCGCAAACAGAATAACGATTGAAATTTTATAGCAAATTTACGTTGAGGATAACACGTCGCGATAGCGACAGCGGACGTTAGTCCGCCAAAGTCCCGGAGGGACGACATCTCTATAACCGGCGGTTTCAACCGCCGGGGGAAGGAAACGACAGCAACACAGAAAATCGACATATACTCTTTTTCTTCCTCTCCCTCACGCCTGGCGTGAGGGAGAGGAAGAAAAAGAGGCTGACTCGATTAAGGAATATCAGGGAGGGCTTCGCCGCCCGTAGACTAAAGTCGACGGTTATAGAAATGGCATCCTTTCAGGATGCGGATTAGCTTCTCATCTTGTCTGTATTTACAACAATTATTGCGTACACCTATATCTTGACAAGGATTAATTCTCCCATATACTAACTGTAGAAATAAATTTTCCTTAGCAGATTGACTTAGACCGCCAATTATGAACGCATTCCAGAAAATCCCGACCCGATGGAAATACGCGATAGCTTTGCTGACGATTGTTCTCTGCGAAGCCGCTGCGTTCTATTTGCTCTGCGACGGCTACGAAAACGTCCGGGAGAATATTATTCGAGAGTACCAAGCCGACCCGTTTCCGTGGTTTCTTCCGTCGTGGTTCGTTTGCGTCCTTGACGGGCTTATCGCCTCCGTTTGGATATTTACCGGCTATCGTTTACTGTCCGTCTATTTATCGAAGAAAACGGACGCGCCTGCGACGCCCATTCAAATCGGGGAACTCCTGCCGTGCGTTCCCTATGCATTGTTTGCAATAATCCTGGCGATTGCATTTGTATTGTCTCTTTTCGATTTAATCGTTCGCTTTCCAGCTGTACTAATAATTCTGATAACATTCCTCGTCTTTGACGGGCTAACGCTGATTGTCTGTTCCTGTATGAGTGTTTATTACGCTTCGTTGATTGTCTACTATTTTCTACGCCGGACGCGCTCGAATCTGCTTTGCATGAACAACGTCTACGCCGTTTTCGTTGGAATGATGATGGCTCTGCGCGGTCTGCATTTTTACATCGACCTGACGCATATCTGTTTATATTACTGAATAATTAACGTCTGAACGTCAAATGCTAAATAATCCAAAACAGATGGAACGCGTTCTAATTATATAATATTTTAAAGATTTTCATATATTTAAGTAACACACCCCCTTGTAATTTGTCATGAAATAGAATATATTAATTATAAGTATTTCGTCTCAATAATTGTTAACGTTTTTACATGACGTTAGAGGAGACGTCCGCCATAATTTTTTCTTATGGCGTTTTACCAATCAATTTTTAGCAAATCAAATAACCATTGTTAAATAAGGGGAGATTGCATGTATTACATTAAAGGTTCAAACAAAATATACGGACCGATTTCTGCTGAAAAGGTGCGAGAGTTGCTTGCTGGCAAAAGGATTAATTTGAACGTACAAGTTTCAACGGATCAGAAAACATGGCGTCCCCTGAAAACATTTCCGGAATTTGCTTCGTATGACGCTGCTCAAAATCCCTCGTCTGGAACGCCAACCCAGGTAACAACAGCAACTCCGGTAACTACCGCAACCCCGGTAACATCAGCAACTCCGGTATCAGTGGGAAGTAATACAGGATCAGTTACCCCAACGCCAGTTAATTCTTCCGGATCAATGTCGTTTGATTTTCTCCAAAACAATAGTTCATCGGCGTCCCCTTTTGGAAATGCAAATAATCCGTTTGCTCAGCAACAGTTTTCCGTTACGCCAACGCCAGTTCAGAGCGTTCCTGTTCAACAAGCGCCTGTGTCCAGCGTTCCTGTGCCGGAAGAGCAATGGTTTATAAGCAACGATGGCGTAAACGGATTTGGACCATATCCAACAAGTCAAGTAGTTGCGATGATTCATAATGGACAACTCAACGCGAACAGTCTCGCATGGCGAAATGGCGAGAATGCAGCGCAGATATCCATCATTCCGTCATTTGCCAATTACTTTAACGTTGGAGGTTCTACGTCCATATACAATAATGGGCACGGTTCACGAGGACGGAAGAAGTATCGAGGTCCAGTTCACAGCAGAACGACGTATATCATGCTGGCATTGTTTTTTGGCTATTTTGGAGTTCACAATTTTTATGCTGGTTATTCTGGCAAGGGGGCGGTTCAACTTATTAGCACATTGTGCTGCATTGGATTTTTGTTTGTTCCATTTTGGGTTACAATTGAACTTTGTACAGTAACAAAAGACGCTCGCGGAGTTCCCTTTGTATAACTTCAGAAATACTGTAATTACCGTTTATTCCTCTGGAATTTCCGACCTGCTAATGGCATATTGTTAAACATATTGTTAAAAACCAGTGTTAAAGAGGAAAGACGCATCTGTTTTTAGCGAAGCGCATGTTAAGCATTAGCGTCGAAAGATTGGATATTCTAATAATCCATTTTTTGTTGCTTTTATGAACTTTTTAGTCTTTTTAATAGCCTGACCCCTTGAAATTTGTCGTGGAATAGAATATACTAATCAATCATTATTAACAAAAATATTGTCTCTTATTGTTATTAGCGTCGTCAAAAAACGTTATACAACAATATTGAGAAAAAGCGGCGCTTTCGTTTTCATAAACGTTTTTATCACTGCTTTTGTTTGAACCCCCATTAATAGTAAGAAAAAGTTTATATCAGGAGAAGCTTGACATGTATTACATTAAAGGCGCTGATAAGGTGTACGGATGTTCTGAAGAAATGTTGCATACATTGCTTGAAAAAGGAAGGATCACGTTAGATGCGCCAGTTTCAACGGATCAGAAAACATGGCAGCCGTTAAGAACGATTCCAGGATTTTCCTCGTCAGCAGCCGCTCAGGATACGTCAAACGCCGCCCATAGTCCTACGTCTGAAACTTCGTCCAACGGAGGAGAGTCTGCGGACAATTTATCCAGAACGCCGTTATCTGGCTCTTTCCAAAACAACAATTCATCAGCGTCATCTGGCGCTTCCAGTAATTCGTATTCCCAACAGCAGTATTCAACGCCCCAAACGCAGGGGCGGTCTGCGACTGCTCAACAAGCGGATATCCCTCCTGTTCAGGATGAAAGATGGTTTTTAAGCAGCGATGGCGTAAACGGATTTGGACCATATCCAACAAATCAAGTTGTTGCAATGATTCAAAACGGACAGGTTTACCCTAACAATTTTGCATGGCGAAATGGCGAGAATCCTGTTCCGGTTGCCAGCATCCCATTATTTGCCAACTACTTTAACTTTGGACCTGCCAATTTTAATGCCCCCATGCAAAATTATAGAGCGTCCATGCCCAATTATAACGCTCCCATGCAGCCGATGCCAAATCATGGGTATGGTTATCCGGTTTCATCTTGCAGCAGAACAACCTATATCCTCTTGGGGTTGTTTTTCGGCTATTTAGGAATTCACAATTTCTATGCAGGTTATTCCGGCAGAGGAGCCGTTCAACTTATTTGCACGTTGTTATGTATTGGATGGTTATTTGTTCCCCTTTGGTCTTTGATTGAAATTTGCACTGTAACAACCGACGCTAACGGCGTTCCTTTTTCATAATATTACTTACCCTGCAATTTCATTTCTGTAAAGAATTCAAACGGTATCGGAATAGAAGAGAATGGTTCATCCCGGCAGTCGGGGTCTTCAGACTTTACTACGATTCATTTTGATCGTAGTAAAGTCTGAAGATATAATGCGCCAATTTGCCGGATGAACCTTCATAAACAGAGTTATTTCTTGATTTAGCGCTTCTCCAATCCATCGCTGACTTGTCGAATCAGTTCTTCTCGGAGCGACGCGGGAATTTTTCGATTTTGATGTTTGTTGTTATCTGAGAATTGAATCAGCTCCAACGCCCGCTGCTGCGCTTCCCGACGACGAGCGCTCAGAATCGTTTTCGTAATGAGCGCTTTTCGTTCTTCCGGAGTTTTTTCTGGAGCGTTCAGCTCGTTTAACGCTTTGCGACACATTTCTTCCTGGCTTGGCGTAAGAACGGGAGAGGTCAGGTTGAGCAGTTCCAGATACGCTCTGGCGACATAGTCCGCCTGATGCAAATCACAGGCGCGATTCAGCGCAGCAAAGGCGTCGTTTTCGCGCGACCAGTCGCCGGATTCCCGACCGTATCGGTACAGGCGAATGCCGTATTCTCGCCACAAAACGCTTGATTGCGGGTTTCTTTCCATCGCTTCCTGAAAACATGTAACGCACGCTTTGAAATATTCCGGATTCTTCGTTCTTGTCCATTGCATCCAATGCCATTGAGCCAGGTCAAACCGGGCTTGATAGCTCATTGGATCCATTTCAGCGGCTAGTTCCAGATACGATAACTGCGATTCCACCGATGCTGCGCCAGAGCTGAGCGAAGCAGCGTGCGCCCGCGCCGATTCCGTTGTCGGATAGAAGCCGGTAAAATAACACAATGCAATGAGAATCAGCAATCCGCCTGTCGTTACCCATCTTTGGAATTGAACGACGCCACGCTTTTGCGATTCGGATTCTGAAAGACTTTGGCTCTCAGCGCGTTCAACGTCGTTAACGGTCAATGCGGTTAAAACCCAGAATAATGCGGCGATTGTTGTGTAGGCAATGCCGCCGGAAAACGTCAGAGCGACAAGAAGCCCGATAAGAGCCATCGCCAATGTAACAGGCGAAAAGTTTGCCTGACCAATTCCGGGAACAATCAGAAAAGGAACGATTCCAGACGCGCAAAGCAGAACGATAAACGGTCCGGGCAAATTGCTCATGGCAACGAATCCCAGACAATATCCAATAGCCAGGCTTAACAGGCTTATCGTCAAACTTGTTTTAAGCGACGTCGAGAAATTGTCGGAATTCGTCTGAATGGAATTGTCGGCAATCGAATTCTCGCGCTGCTGCGCCAGTCGATAGCCAAGCCAGCCCAGCAACGACCAAAAAATCAGCGCAGCGGGAATGCCGGATAACGCTGCGATTTCCAAAAGGAAATTGTGCGGATCGGCGACGGATTCCCCCGCGGTGGGGGGCATGAATTGTGAATAAACGTTCTGAAAATTCCCGGCTCCGACGCCCAGCCAAGGGTTACGCTCGATAATCTGAAAGGTCGAGTCCCAATATTCCAGTCGATAACCCATCGTAAGAAATGCGGAATTCACAACTGACGGTTTCCAAATCAGAATTAACGTTCCAGCTAACGTCGCCAAAATGACAAAACAGAACGCAGCCGTCCATTTGGCTTTGACGTGATTGGGAACGCGAGCGATTCCGTAGACAATCCCCAAAAACAGGGCGAACGCAATTCCCAGCATCGCAGCGCGGCTGTGCGTGAGCAAAATCGCAAAGCAGAGCGCCCCCATCGAGGCAACCAGCGACCAGGCAATGCGTCGATTCCAGTTTTTTGCCCACGCGGCGGCAAGAAGAAAAAAGCATGGCGTCAAAAACACCGCAAGTGAATTGGTAAGAGAAAAGCTGGCTGACGGCTCAAAGGCAAAAAAGCGGTCTTCAAAACTCCGGCGAGCAGGAGAGTCTTCAGCGGAATCTATTCCTACCTCTTGCAGGAAAACAACGGGGTTCGCCTGATATTTTGCTTTGTCTAAAGGGTATTCGACGTAACGCTGATAAACCGCCCAAACTGAAAGAACGACGGCTCCGCATAAAAGCGACGACAAAAGGATTCGTTTTCGTTCCGGGGTTACAACGATTTGTCGAACGAGAATATAAATCAGAACATAAAAGAAAGACGACCAGACGCAGTTGAGCGCAGCTCGCTGCTCTCCATGAATTATTCCCAGCAATCCGCTTAAAATATATAAGCAGAAAAAAACTCCGACCAGTATGTCGGCAACCGTCATTCGTCCCAGCCCTTCTTTTCTAAAGAAAAACCAGCACGCAGCGCCCGTCATTCCGATCAATCCCCACAAGTAGTCAAAGGCGAACCCGCTTGGATCGCACGACCAGAACAGTCGGGACGTCAGCCAAACGGCCAGAAGAATAACAGACCAGTCCCAAGAGGTTTTGCCAGTTTCGTTCATTGCGATTTATTCTCCAATAAGGGTTAAGACCAGCGACCGACTGCCGCCGTGGTTGCGATGTTCGCATAAATAGACGCCCTGCCAAATGCCTAACGCCAGGCGTCCGTTTGTAACAGGAATTGTAACGCTGGCGCCCATCAACGACGCCTTGCCGTGAGCAGGCATGTCGTCCAGTCCTTCTTCCTGATGAACGTATCGAAACGATTCCGGCGCCCACGAGTCCAGCAGTGCGTCCAGATCCCGGCGAACGTCCGGGTCAGCGTTTTCGTTGATTGTCAGCGACGCGGACGTATGCTGAATAAACACCGACAACAGCCCAGCCTGAACGGTCGCCAGTTCCGGCAATTGCTCAACGATTTTATGGGTTATCAAATGACATCCTCGCGGATAAGGCGAAAGTCGAATTGTTTTCTGAATTACAGTCATGAAAAGGGTAATATCTCTGGAGTAGTTTGGAAAGTTACGGAAGCGAGCTGGACGTTTCTGGATTATCTTCTCAGCTTATAAAAAATGAGGGTATAAGAATCTTATCCCTCATTACTTTAACAGTCAGTCTGTTAATCTGAAAATCAAATGCCAGGCGTTAAGCGATTACCAACCCATGACCATGTTGGATTCGATAATCTTGCGAGCTTTTTCCAGGTCGACGCCGGTTTCCTGCATGTACAGACGAATGGCGTGAACTTTGTCTCCAGACGCCTTTGCCAGACATTCGCGAGCGGTGTTGTTCGGGTCCATGCGGGTGTTGAGCAACCCAAGAGCCGCCTTGGAAATAACCCACAAATCGCGCGGACGGCGGCTACAGCGCAACGCCTCTTCTTCCGGGTAATGCTCTTTCATGAGAGCTTTTGCTTCGTCTTCCGTTTGTGCCCACGCGATCAGGATGTGTCCTTCAGTTTCGATTTCAAATAATGCCATGAACTCCTCCAAAATTGGGTAAAGTATGGTGAAAGGAAGCCCTGACAAAAGCGTTTCGTCAGAACTGTCCATAAAATTTCTGTTTGCCATTATTATTTATTATACCATATTGGAAATAAAAAGGTAGCCCTAGGGGAGAAAAATTTTTAGAAGGTTGTTACCCCGTCAAACGAATTATGATTCAATGCTTAATAATAGAGAAAACAAGCGTTTTTGACAATTCCCGCAAGACAGGATATATAATCCATTTTGAGAGATTATTCATTAAAAACGAGATGTTTCTCTTTGACGTTCAAAGACTTACCTTGTTTTTTCCATTCTCTGTGTATCTCAAGTTCTAACAAGAAAAAGAATAATCAGATCGCCGCTTTTTCCCAAATTATTCGCAGCATGCGCCAAATGCTTCAAAACGCCGTTGATTATATCTGTTTTATTTTGCTATATTATTATGAAATGATTATTTAAATTATCGTTCTGATTATCAACCTGTAACGTCTGAGGCGCGGTAAATCAAAATAAAAAAATAATTTTTGAATAATTCTCGATACATATACTTGTAAAGGAAATAGAAATGCACTATAATAATTTTAATCGAATAGAAACGCTTTGATTTCTGTTCAGACTTCAGAAGCAAAATCCAAAGGTTTATAAACGAATTGATGAACAAATCATCATTCCCTGGGAATCCATTTTTATATCCTCTTCTCCTTTTTAATTGCTGACACACTGAAAAGGAAATGGATATAAATGTATATATAAAACTCATTGTACATACCACCGAATGTTCCTGTTATAGGAGATTTATAATGGAAACAAATTCAGACAATGTTAAACCCAAATCACGCCCCAGGATTTTATCGTTCCTGTTTGTTTTGACGATTCTCGTCGTTGTTGTTCTTTGCGGAATATTTGTATTCAGGAATTCAAGCGTTAGCATTCAACCCGACTTGTCAATTCCCGGGCAGTATGCTGGCGAACGCAAAACGGTAATGATCAACGGGGTGAAATTTTCATTTCGTTGGTGTCCGGCAGCCTCTTATTTGGCAGGATCTCCAGAATCGGAAGAAGGAAGAGATAAATACGAAGTTCAACACACCGTTACTTTTACCAAAGGGTTCTGGATACTGGAAACCGAAGTCACTCAGGGACAGTGGAAAGCGGTCATGAGCAGCAACCCGAGTTTCTTTAAGGGGGACAATCTTCCCGTTGAACAGGTATCTTGGAACGATTGCCAAGAGTTTTGTAAAAAGTGTACAGAACTTGGATTGCCAATTCAGCTTCCGACAGAAGCTCAGTGGGAATATGCATGTCGAGCCGGGAGTTCAGGAGCAATCTCCGGGATTTTAGACGATATGGCATGGTATTGGGATAACAGCGGCGGAACGACGCATCAAATCAAAACGAAGAAACCCAACGCATGGGGGTTGTACGACATGCACGGCAACGTGGGAGAATGGTGCAAAGACTGGTACGGATCCTATTCCTCTGAGAATGTTACAGATCCGATTGGTCCTCTCAACGGTTCGTATCGTATTATTCGCGGGGGAAGCTGGAATCGAAACGATTTACACTGTCGTTCCGCCCGACGCCGCCTTGACAACCAGAAGAATTGCTATTACGACTTGGGATTCCGCGTTGTGAAAGAACAATAATCTTTCAATCGGGAATAATCTGTTATCAGAGAAAAGCTCAATCAAAATGGCATACGCCATATTTTCTCTCGAAGATAGATAAAGGTTGAATATTGAATCGCGTCCCGGGTGGGACGCAACTCTTGTAACCGTGGGCTTCAGCCCACGGAAGAATCGCAATATTCTCCTCCCTATTGCTTTAGCCCTTTTCCTGGGTGCGATAAATTTTGGGTTGCGAAAATATGTAAGATAAGAGGCTAAAACGTAGCCCACGCCTTTAGGCGTGGGATTCAAAACGGCATAAATAGTAATATAACGCACGAAGTCCCCTCCCTCCCCCGCGCCAATAGGCGCGGGGAAGGGAGGGGAACGGAAGCGTTTGGAGAGTGGCGTCTTTGTTTAGTCCCCCAGATAAATCTGGGGGCTGCGTTTTTTTGATTTGTTATTATTACCCACGTCTA
>JAFSMW010000131.1 GCA_017447745.1 Thermoguttaceae bacterium | reverse complement strand
TTGACGACCGTTCCGCCGAACGCTTTGCTGATAAGCTGCATTCCGTAACAGATGCCCAGGATCGGCAAATCCAGCTTGAAGATGTCCGGATCGCATTGCGGCGCCCCGGCTTCGTACACGCTCGACGGTCCGCCGGAAAGAATAATCCCCTTGGGAGAAAGCTCCTGAATTCGCTGGGCGGAAATATCGTATCGGACAATCCGGCAATATACGTTCTGCTCGCGCACCCGGCGCGCAATGAGTTGAGTGTACTGCGACCCAAAATCCAGTATGAGAATTTTCTCGTCGGATAAACTCATGGTAGTTCGTTTGTTAATTGGGAGTTCGGTGTGGTAGTGAGTTAGGAATTAGGAGTGAGGAGTGAGGAGTTGACGCAAGCGTTCCTCCCAATTTCCTTACTTCCAATTCCAGAATCCCCTTTGATTGAATTATCTTTAATTATAACCCCAAAAAAATTTTTTACCAGAGGGCGGGGAGATTAGGCAAGAGGCAGTAGGCAGTAGGCAGTAGGGATAGATAATTCAGGCGAGCCACGGGTGTAAACCCGTGGGCGTGAGCGTAGCGAACGGAATTACGCAGTTCTCCGAAGGCGAACCAGATTAAAAGAAGCAAAAGACAGTCAATTCGACGCTATGTTTCGCGTCTTTCCCCCCCTATTGCCTACTGCCTACTGCCTACTCCCTATTTAGCGCCATGCGCTTTTAGCCATTTGACCAATCTTACGTTCCCTTTTACGGGGATAAGTTTCAAGATAGTCCGTCCGTATTCGTCTTTAGCGTTGACGTCTACGCCTTGTTCGACGAGCCATTTAATCAAATTCAAATTCAAACGTCCGTGCTGGACGGCAAAATGCAAAGCCGTCCACTTCGATTTGTTAACTGCATTGACGTCTGCTCCATGTTCAACGAGCCACTGAACCAATTCTAAACACCCGCCTTCCATGGCATAATGCAAGACCGTATCTTTCCATCTGTTTTTAGCATTGATCTTAGCTCCGCGTTCAACAAGATATTGAACCAACGCCAGATTTCCGCTCGAAACGGCTGAATGTAAAATTGAATCCCCGTCCTTGTCTTTTTCGTTGACGTCAAGCCCCTGGTCAATGAGCCATTGAACCAGTTCCACGTTCCCGCTAATACTATTAACGGCATCATGCAAGGCTGTTCTG
The DNA here is from genome assembly GCA_017447745.1 of Thermoguttaceae bacterium. GTDB lineage: Bacteria > Planctomycetota > Planctomycetia > Pirellulales > Thermoguttaceae > RUG11551. The sequence continues at coordinate 7,479 of JAFSMW010000131.1, read as the reverse complement.
TTCCACTTGTTTTTTGCTGTAACGTCCACGCCTTGTTTGACAAGCCATTGAACCAATTCCAGATTCCCACTTTCAGCGGCAGAATGCAAAACAGTATCCTTCCATTTGTCTTTTGCCTTGACATCCATTCCCTGTTTAACAAGCCACTCAACCAACTCCAAATCTCCGCTTTCGGCGGCAAGATGCAAGACGGTTTGCTTCCATTTATTATTAGCATTGAGATTTGCGCCGCGGTCAACAAGCCACTGAATCAATTTCAGATTCCCCGCCATGGCGGCAAAATGTAAAAACGTTTCTTCATGTTCGCCTTTTACGCTTATGTCAAGCCCTTGTTTAATGAGCCACTGAACCAATTGCAAATTCTCGCATCCCGCGACATCAAACAAAAGAGTAGTCGCGTCGTCCTTTTCAATTGTCTTGACATCTAGTCCCTGTTTGACGAGCCATTGAACCAGCTTCAGATTCTCGCTTTCGATGGCGTAATGCAAAACAGTTCTTTTAAAAAAGTCTTTTATATTGACGTTTGCGCCTTGGTCAACGAGCCACTGAACCAGCTTCAGATTCCCGCTTTCGGCGGCGCAATGCAAGACTGTACTTTTATTATAGTCTTTTGCGTTGACGTCAAGCCCTTGATCGACGAGCCACTGAACCAGTTTCAGATTCCCGCTTTCGGCGGCGAAATGCAGCGCTGTTCTTTTAAGTTCGGCTTTTTTCTTGACGTTTAAGCCCTGTTCAACCAGCCACTGAACCAATTTCAGGTTTCCGCTTTGGGCGGCGTAATGCAAGACCGTTTTGTCAAAAGCGTCTTTTGCATTGACGTCTGCGCCGAGTTTTAGAAGCTGCTTTATCCGGCTTTGACTGCCTGACAGCGCAGCATAATTAATAACCGTACCGTCAATGTAACGAGAACGATATTTAAAATCAAAGTCCCCCGTTTGAAACATCCGTTCAAAACGCTCTATGCTTTGGCTGTCAAATTCTTTGTTGAGTATCGATTGAGTCATGGTTGCGAGTTGCGAGGTGGCGAGTGTGAGTTAACATCCGACGATAGGGTTCGCCTTCGGCGAACTGCGTAATTCCGTTCGCTTCGCTCACTCCATTACCGTCTTCCATCTATTGTCTACTCCATATTCTCTCTTGCGTCCCGCGCCATAGCGATTCTCTCGCCGATCGGCGGGTGGGAGTCGAACCAGATCACTGCCCAGCGGGGCGGGTTGGGGTCGGCTTTGTTGAGCGTCGCCAAGCGGGAGAACGCGCGGGTATACGCGTCTGCGCCGCAATGTTCCAGGGCGTACGCGTCCGCCTGACGTTCAAAGCGTCGGCTGACAGCGTTATTGAACGGTTCGTAAAGGGAAAAAATCGTCATGAAAAAGAATTCTATCGGGACAATAATCCATGGCTGAAGCACCGCGTAGGAGAACGATTCCATATTGTGACCCGCCAGCGCTCGAATAAACAAATCGCACAGAGCGAACGCAACGAGAGAAAAGACGAGGCTTATGGGAATCATCTTCCAGAGGTGAGCGTGAACGTGATGTCCGATTTCGTGAGCGAAGACGGTTTCGATTTCGTCCTGTTCGAAGTTGGATAGAAGCGTGTCGCCCAAAATGACGCGGCGCGTTTTGCCGAACCCGGTCAGCATGGCGTTTGCCTTAACCGTTTCGTTAGACATGTTCATCTTGTACACGCCTTCCAGAGTGAGCGTCGTCGGTTCGGTCAGCCGTTTCAGACCGGCAAGAAGGGTTTCGTTGTCAACGCGGTCAATCTTATAAAACAGCGGCAAAATGAGAACCGGCAACAGCATGCCGAGTACAAAGTTCAAAACGAAGAACACCAAAATGGACAGCGGAATCCACCATACGCAGGTATAAACTATCAGCAGGAACAGACCGGTCATGAGGGCGCATTCCATCAAGCCGGTAAGAATCCACAGCTTGACTTTTTTCCACAGCCAACCGCCGAACGTCATCTTGCTGAGGTTGAATTTGTGTTCCAGAACGAACCCGCCGTAGAATGAAAGCGGCAACGACACAATCACGTGCAGCGCGAAGACAATCGCGACGATCGTCAGCGCTTGAAGGGTCTTAGACGTTGTTGCCCACGGCTGAGCGGCGATCCAATCCCCCAGCGGTTTGGCGAATACAAACGCCATCACGCCTAAAAAGAGGAAGTCAACCGCTTTGTCGATGAGCGTCAATTTGAGTTGAGCGCGATCGTACTGGCGCGCTTCTTCGAGCTGTTCTGGAGTCTGCTCTGTTTGGCTGGTTTGTTCTGGTTCGGACATTGTAGTTGCGAGGCGACGTTCCCATTTCGTGTACGGGGCAGTCCGTACACGGATTTAACGGATTAAACGGATTTTCGCCGGCGGCGAGGCGCCGCTCCCAGTCCGCGCTGCCGCGCGAGACGTATTATAACCGCTCCCGTTGGTCGCTTTCTCTTTTCTTGTTAAAGTTTTTTGGAAAAGGGAGTTTGAGGGGAAGAACCTTTTTTTCAAAAAAGGTTTTCCCCTCATAAATCAAACTTGAAAAAACTTCCCTAAAAGGGAGCCAGCTTGCTGGCGACCGAAAGTTTTTTCAAGGCGGACGAAGTCCGCTAGAACTTCGTTAGCGGTTCAATTTACTCAATTCTATAAACGTAATTCTCTTTTCTCGGCGCGGGCGCGGGCAGAGGCGCGGCGGGGTATCCCAAAACGCAATGTCCGATGCCTTCGTAATCGCCGGTAATGCCAAGCTGTTGAAGAATCTCTTTGCCTTCCGGACGTTCAAATTCCTCTTTGGCGCGATGAATCCAGCAGGACGCCACGCCGCAGGCGGTTGCCGCCAGCATGAGGTTGCCGATTACCAGCGACCCATCGTACAGATACGTCGGTTTGCTCTTGTCCGCCAGGACGATAACGACAGTCGGCGCGCCGTAGAACGGGTCGTTTGTCGTTCCGAGAATCTCGCCGTTGATTTTAGACAGCTTGTCTCGGAGTTCCTTGTTTGTAACAGCAATCATAATCGGCGATTGAAAACCGCGTCCGGTAGCGGCAAACGTCCCGGCTTCGAGAATCTTGTTGAGGACGTCTTCCGGAATCGGTTCCGGCTTGAAATTTCGGCAGCTTCGCCGAGCGGTAAATAACGACAGGTCGTAGGGTTCGGTCATTGGTGGTTAGGGAATAGGAAATAGGGTGTAGGAAATAGTACAATAAATCAAAGCGACCAACGGGAGCGGATATAATACGTCTCGCGCGGGTGCGAAGCCGCACGGGCAAAAGGACAAGGTTTTGCTTCCGAAAAAGCTTATTTCGGCGCTACCAACATCCAATCAGGAACCGACCTTGTCGGCGCGGATTGGGAGCGGCGCCTCGCCGTTAATCCTTTAAAAAGTGTTTCAGCGTTCCGTCGAATTCGCTGGTTGCGATTCTCCATTGTGGATTTTGGTCGGTAAACGACTGGGCGTGTTCGCACATCAGCTCGTACAGGAACTTGAAAACGCGGCGGGGCGTTCGGATTCGTTCCAGCGAGCTTGTCAGATGGTCAAAGGTCATGTTGTCGTCAAACCATTTATCCAGCGTTTCGGGGACGTCAACCATCGTTTTGTCCGTACAGGCGGCAAGTCGCGCGTTGACCAAATCGTAAAGGGAATGTCCCGTCCACGTCAAAGACGGAATGAGGTTTTGTTTATCGAGCCGGCTCCGTTCGTTGAACTCGTTGTTTTCTTTTTTGGCGAAATCGTACAGTTCCGCCGGCAGGAGCATCTTGAATGCGACGTGCGGATATTTGAGCAGTTTGTTATCCAGAAGCGGCCAGATGAAATCGCGCATCAGCGGCGCTGAGCCGGTAATCATATACGGTTCGTCAACGCGGTCGACAAGGACGACAATCGACTTGTATCCCAAAACCTTTGTCAGGTTCGAGAACTTTTCCAGCAGCGCGTAACGGTCGTCAGACTGCGCGCGAGTTGGCAACGGCTGACCGGTCAGCTGTGACGTCGGCGTGTCCATCAGAATCTGCCGCATGGGCGCTTTGTCGAAATTACGAATGCGTAGGTTTTTCCAGAGCTTGCGCGCTTCCCAATGCAATGTTACAAATCGCCATATCCACGGAACAAATCCGATAAACAGAGCCAGCCAAAAGTATATGCTCAGTAAATGACTGCCATTAATCCATTCCATTCGCCACAATCCAATGGCAATAAGGCAAAAGAGCAAAAACCAGGCAATTGCAATGGAGAACCATTTCCACGCCGCCAGATTGTAAACGCCCAGCTTTTTGCGAAGTTTCGTCCAGCGGCTGTACTGACCGCCGGAGGGCGACTGGTCGTACAGAGCCGCCAGAAGCAGAAAATCCCGCTTTTGATTGTTGTCCAGCGATTTCAAATCAAGTTCCGGGGCGACGTTCCCGTTAGCGTCGCGAATCTGCAGAGCCTGATCGGTCAGCTTTGTAACGCCCAGCGTCAAAATGGCGTCTATATGATCCCACAATTTCCAAGCTCGGAGAAGCGTTGCCGGCTTTCGCCAGAACTTGGAAAAGCGTTCCTGAAATGCGTCCAGAAACGGATTGAAGTCGTCGTACTGAATCACGAAATCCCGTTTGTCTGGATTACCCTGATTGTATTTGTCGATTTGACGATTCATCTGGATTTTCAGAGCGGTTTTGCCTGACCCTTTTTCGCCAAATACAATCGACGTAGAAGGCAAAGCCGGATCGCCGAAAATCTTGTCCCACGCCGGGTGACGAGTTTCCAGACAGCCGTTCTGAAAAACGATGTCAGACTGAGCGTCCTCTTCCGCAAACGGATTGGAGATGATTCCGTGATGTTTTAAAAAATCGGATAACTTCATTTTTTATCGGATTCCTGTCGCGTATGGTTTTGATTTCTTTGTAGTACAATTTCCGCGTTTCGCTTCAGCCCGTCCAGCCCACAGCGGGAAACCGGCGTGGCGCCGAAGCGCGTCTGGAACTCGTCTTCTGTCATGCGGAGAACAGCGTTGGCATCTATATATACGGGCTTGACCGGTCGATTGTGCGGACAGACGTCCTGGCAGACGTCGCAGCCGAATACCCGATTCCCAACGCGGCTGGCGATTTCGTCTGGAATTGGTCCGCGATGCTCGATCAGCCAGTAGCTCAAACAGCGCCGAGCGTCCAAGCCGGAATCAGACAGCGCTCCCGTCGGGCAGGCGTCAATGCACCTGCGGCAATCTTCGCAGGAAATGAATCGTCCGCCTTGACCGGGCGTTGGGTGAAGGGGTTCTGTCGAAAGCAAAACCGCCAGGTTGACCCGGCTTCCCCAGTCGCCGCACTGCAAGAGCGTGTTTTTGCCGATGTATCCCAGTCCGGCGGTCAGAGCGGCGTCCTTTTCCAAAATGGGAGCAGTATCGACAACGCCCCGGCATTTGCCGTTGGGAAACAACTCTCGATGAGTCTGAGCAAGCTGCTTGAGCGTTCGGCGGATTCGGCTGTGATAATCTTCGCTGACGGCATAAAACGCGATTCGACCTCGAACCGCGCCTGACGATGCGGCCGTTTCGGATTCCAGACAGGGGAACGCGCTTTGTGCAAGCGATTCCGTCTCCTGCGGCATTGCCAGGACGACCATCGACCGGACGCCCGGCAGAACCGCGTTGGCGTCGGCGTACGCTTCGCGCCGGGCGGACAGGTACGTCATGTCGGCATTGCAGCCGTCGTCCAGCCAGCGATAAAACCTGTCCAAGCCGTTCGGACGCCGCGCTTCAATAATCCCGGCGGATACCGCCCCGAGTTCCTTTGCTCTCGACAGTAGTACTTCCTCTGCGCTCATATATTATAAAGTATAATACTAACTGAACGCAGGAAAAGGGGGGGAGGGAAAGGGAGTTAGGAGTGAGGGGTGAGGAGTGAGGAGTTGACGAATTCGGAATGCGGAATTATGAATTAGGAATTGACGCAAAGCGCTCCCCCTACTGCCTACTGCCTATTGCCTACTGCCTCATTCTGCGCCCGTTTGTGAATTCTCTTTATCGCAATGAATATCGACAGGAGTGTTAGTTCGCCGACAAACAGGTCGATTCCAAACAGCAGCCCAACAATCTAGGAATAATCCAGAGGATTAAAACGCCTAAAATGACGGACAGAATCCCGCTGAAAAGCGACATCCCGTAGGAAACGCCGCTCAGACGTCCGAAACCGAAGATCTTCAGGCATCCTTCAACGAGGAAATAGACGCCCAGCGTCAGGGAGAGCGCGTAAAGCCCCAGCAGCGGATGCAAAAGCATAATCGCCCCGGAAATAATTGCCAAAAGCGACAGCAGCCCTACCAAAATTCGCTGGCTGACCTTTTTCCAGGCGAAAATATGGAACGCAAACGTCAATCCCGTTCCGATCATCACGCAGCCCAGCACGACGTTTATGATTTCGCTGAAGAAAAACGGCGAGATAATCGCCACGATTCCCAAAACGTAAATCGTTGCAGCAGCGGCAATTAGGGAAATTGTCGGCTTCGGCAGACGAAACGCCGACGGCTGAACCAACACGTCGTCTGTTTTATCGCTATAAATGTTTGTTGAATTTGTCATTACAACTCCTTGAAATGCTCTAAATAATTGGAATGTTAACGCTTCTGAAAAAATATTTTCTCTAAACTGCTTAAATTGTATCCCTGGCAGCAAAAATTTTTTCCTTCCGCTCCTTGTCAATATTATTCTTTGATGTACAATAGAAAGCTAGTTGATGGGAATCCCCCAAGACTATTTTTTAGTTAGGAGTTAGGAGCGAGGAGTGAGGAGTTGACGCAAGCGCTTCACAAAATCATCGTTAATCGCGAAGCGTCAATTGCTAATTGCTAATTACTAATTACTAATTGACTTGTATTATGTATACCTACAACCTCATACCTGAAATGAAAATTTTTAGCGGTCGGTCGAATCCGGACCTTGCAACGCGGATGTGTGATTACCTGGGCGTCAAGTTGGGTAAAATCTCGATTGGCAACTTCCCAGACGGCGAAATTTTTTGCAAAATTGAAGAAGACGTTCGTGGACGCGACATTTTCATCGTTCAGTCAACCGGTCGAGACGTCAACGAAGCGTTGATGGAACTGTTGATTATGATCGACTCGTTCCGCCGCGCCAGCGCCTCTCGCATTACCGCCGTTATCCCGTATTACGGATACGCTCGACAAGACCGCAAAGACGAAGGCCGCGTTCCGATTACCGCCAAGCTGGTTGCGAATCTGCTCACCAAGGCGGGCGTTGACCGCGTTCTTTCCATCGACCTGCATGCAGCTCAGATTCAGGGCTTCTTCGACATCCCCGTCGATCATCTGCACGCAACGCCAGTTCTGGACGAACACATTCAGAAGATGAACCTGCCGCAGGACAAGCTCATGGTCGTCAGCCCGGACGAAGGCAGCATCAAGCGCGCTCAGGCGCACGCAGACAACCTCAACTGCCCGCTTGCCGTGGTCGACAAACGCCGAACCAGCGCGACGGAAACCCGTCAGGCTAACCTCATCGGG